>JAYTPS010000384.1:0-5753 GCA_043747155.1 Flavobacterium sp.
TTGGTTAATCCATATTCACTATAAGCTTGAAAAGTAATATCACTTACATTGTCATTCAAATCTTGCTTGTTGCCATTTTCATCAGCGTATAAATTATAAAACAAACCTGTAATACCAACTTGAACATAAGCTTTTCCTTTATCTTTTGTCCAAGGACTTTGGGCAGTTGCGAATTGTGAAAACAAAATTGTTACTGTAATAATTGGAATAATTTTTTTCATACTATTTGTTTTTAAAATTTTAAATTTATACCTATTTGCATTTGCCATCTTGAAGCCAAATTATCTACTAAATAAGGTGTTTTATTGTTATTATTAAATTGATAAACTGGTTTTTCATTTTCAATTTTTATAAAATCTAATAGCGAAAACCCAGAATTATTTACATTGGGAACAAACGTTTGTCTTCCCCAATTTTTATTGATTAGATTGGTTAAGTTAAAAATATCTAGCGAAATTTCTAATTTGGTTTTTAATAGTACAGTTTGATAGACTAATTTTGTATCAATTTGATTATTCCAAGGCGTTCTTGCTCCATTTCTTTCGGCAAATTGACCTCTTCGTTTGCTTAAATAACTATCGTTTGATATAAAATTATCCAATTGAATCCATTGATCTTGTGCCGTTGTAACAATATTATTACTACTATCGACAATATTAGTTAGCACAATTTCAGATTGATTATTTGGAATGTAAATTAAATCATTTTTTGATGAACCATCACGGTTAACATCGCCTTCAGCAACATAGGAAAATGGACTTCCTGATTTAGAATTTAGAATTAATCCAACATTTAAAGAAGCTTTTTTGATAGGAATAGTAATAAAATGATAGGAACTTATTTTGTGACGTAAATCAAAATTTGAATAGGACAAATTAGGATTATTTGCAACAATAGCTTGATTCCATTCAAAATTAGCAGCGTGAGAATTTCTAACGGTACTACTAATATCTTTACTCATACCATACGAATAAGCTAAAAAGCCAGTATATCTTTTTTCTGTTTTAGAAATACTAATCGTAGCATTATATCGATAACCATTATCGGTGTTAGTGAGTAAAAATACATTGGTGAAATTTGGATTTATTTTTACAGCATCACCACTTAAAGTATAGTAAGGTCGATTATCTGCACCCGAAAAATTACTTAACGCACTTTCTTTTCTATTGATAGATTGAAACAGTAAACCTTCAATTACTTTAGTATAAGTTCCTTCAAAAGTAAGTGTAAAATTATTTTTAAGATGCATTTCAAAATTAATATTAGATTTCCAATCTCTTGGTAAATTAAAGTTGTTATCAACTAAATTTATTTCAGTTAATGGTCTTGATTGTAGGGATTCAATCTGACTAACATCGTTTACAATTGCTAAATTAGTTGTTGGTCTATAGTCGATATTATAATATTTAGTTCCAGAAATATAATGTGCATAAGCGTACCATACAAAAGGCATTCTACCAGTAAAAAAACCAGTTCCGCCTTTCAAAACATATTTTTTATTTTCGTCAAATTTATATTCAAAACTAAAACGAGGATTGATTTGCGGTTTACTATTTATTTTATTGCTGTATTTAGAAAATTCAGGTGTGTTTTTCACTTCTAGACTCAAAGGAAAATCAGTTGTTGCTTGTGCATCAACTCTAATTCCGGCTTGAATGGATAACTTATCGGAGATTTTTATTTCATCTTGAAAATAAACACTTGATAAAAGCACATTATAATTGGCAGAAGGTGTGTTTTTATTGAAATTATAATCGTTATTTTCTATATTATAAACACCACGAACCCTGTTGGGTTTATCGTTTAAAAAATCAGCAACCGATCGGTATTGCCATCTTCCATTGAAAGCGGTTAAAAATCGGTATTGAATATCATTATATTCAAAAGAAGTTCCTAGATTGAAAAGGTGATTTTTATATTTATAAGTAATATCGTCTTTAAATTGACAAGTACTTAATGTTAATCCGTAAATCGATGCTTCACGATAAGTTCCTGCAAAAATTATATTGGAAGCACTTTCATTAATCTCGAGATGCGGAAACAAATCGCCATTAAAAGTGCGTTTATCATTTACTGATGTAAAAGACACATTCAGTTTATTATTTATTCTAGAATTTATTTTTGATTTTAATTCTCCTACCAAACTATTTGTTGTAGAATGATGTCTGTATCCTTGATTTCCAAAATTGAATACATTGGCAGTTCGTTCTAAATTATCATTAAATCCTGTTACAAAATTATTTCGGATGGTTATTTTATGTTTATCAGAAATAGAATAATCCAATCTAAAAAACAGTTTGGTATTGCGCGTTTGCAAATCAACATTACTTTTTGAACCCGGATTGTAGTTATAACTGGTAATTAATTTATTTTCAATAGCATTCACTGCATCTAATGATATGTTTGAATTTTCAGTTCCTGGCGTGTTAACTACAGGCGTATTTTTTGAATCAAATTCGGCATTAAAAAAATAAAATAACTTGTTTTTCTTTATTGCTCCGCCTAATGTAACTCCGTATTGAGCATCACTAAATTGATTGTTTGCTTGTTTAATTCCATCAGAATAATTTCCTTGAAAAAAATTATTTTTTAAAAAAGAATATACTTCTAATTCGGTTTTATTTTTTCCATATCTGGTAATTGCATTAATACTTGCACCAGTAAAATTGCCTAAAGAAACATCAAAAGGAGATGATTTTACAGATATTGCAGCAATTGCACCAAAACCAATAGGTTGTGTTCCTGCCAAACCACCTGGCGTTCCAGAAGCTACTGAACCTGATGCTCCACTTGCAGGTTCTTGAAAACCTAAAACATCATTGGTCGAACTTCCATCGATGCTTAAATTATTAAAACGATAATTTGCGCCACCAAAAGAATTCAAATTGGCTTCGGGTAATAATCGAGTGGCATCTTGAATACTTCTGTTTGCGGTTGGTAATTTATTTAATAATTCTAAATCGATGCGTTTTTCAAATTTTTTTTGAATGGATTGATTGCTTTTTACAACTACTTCGTCAAGAATTTGATTGTTTTCGATAAGTTCAACAGCTAGAAATTTAGTTTCGCCTAATAGAATGTTGATTTTTTCTTGACGGAATTCTTTAAATCCGATATATGTTATGATGATTGCATACGAATTATCAGGTTGCAAATTTCTAAAATAGAATTCTCCTTTTTCAGAAGTGTTTGAAGAATACTTAGAGCCGTTATTCAATTGAATTAAAGAAACAGAAGCATTAACAATTACATTTTTATTGTAATCTCTAACAATTCCTTTTAAATTTCCTGATGTTTCTTGTGCAAAAATCATAGTGTTAAATAGTATGAAAAAGCCAAAAATAAAATATTTAAAAATTTTCAATTGATAGTTTTTTTTAAAATAATTGATTATCAATTAACAACATCCACCACCATTATAATGAAAAGTGCTTTCACTAATAAAAATATCATTTCTATTTAATGATGCAATTGCATTAGCGGTTTTATCACAAATTGCTAACGGTTGATTTTTCATTAAGGTGTGTCCTTTTTTATCATCAAAATAATCATCCAAACCATAATAAATAGCAGCTTTTCCTGTAAAAACACAAGCACCATCAGATGGCATTGGATCTTTTATAGCGCAAACTTCAATACTTTCAATATAAATTAATTCTTCTGTTGGGTAATTTATAGTGTCTAAAATTCGGTAAGGACGACGACCACGAATTTCGATAGTTCCAAAACCAACATCGGTTAAAGCTTTAATGTAGTCTGCAATTGGAATACTTCCGCTTAGGCACAAGGCACGCAAATGATCGTCGTTACGCAAGGCATCATTCATAGGTTGTTCGCAAGTTGGATCGCTCATTACTAGTTTGCCGTGAGGTTTTAATACTCTATACATTTCTTGTAATGCTTTCTTTAAATCTTCGGTTTTAAAAATATTAAATAAGCAATTTTGTGCAGCAATATCAATACTTTCGTCAGCAATTGGTAAATTTAATGCATCACCTTTTTTGAGTTCAACAAATTCACTTTTAAACCAATCATTTTGTTTTTCGGCTTCAATGAAATTTTTACGAGAAGCTTCTAGCATTTCATCAACAACATCAACACCAATTACACCACCTTTTTGACGAGAAAAATAAGAGAATTGCAACAATTCCATTCCGCCACCAACACCAACGTAAAGTATTTTAGGATTATTGATTAGATCTTGCGCCGAAATAGTGCTTCCGCATCCATAATTCATTTCCTGCATAATAATTGGAATTTCAAGACCAGGAAATTTCCAAATTGGTGTTGTAGTACAGCAAAGTCCAACATCTGGCGTTAATGCTGCTTTTTTATATAAATCGTTAGTTGCATTTAAATAGCTCATTTTTAGTGGAGTGTATTATTGAATAGTGTATATTGTAATTTGTTTATGCTTTTATTAATTCTTTAAATAAGGTTATCATTTTGGGTTCGGCTTGACCAGCTAAAGCAATAATTTCTGGGATATTAACCGGTTTTAAATCATCTGGATTACATTCATCGGTTAAAACAGAAATCGCTAAAACTGGCAATTGTAAATGATTAGCAACAATTACTTCTGGAACAGTGCTCATTCCCACAGCATCAGCACCAATAATTTTTAGCATTCGATATTCGGCTTTGGTTTCTAGTTGCGGACCAACTACTGCAGCGTAAACTCCTTTATGCAAATTGATGTTTTTTTCTTTTGCGATTTTAATGGCTTGATTTCTTAAATTTAAATCGTATGGTTCACTCATATCGGTAAAACGCTCTCCAAAATCTGAAACCGTCGCAAATGCTAATGGCGAACTTCCTTGCAAATTAATGTGATCTTCAATAAGCATTATTTCGCCTTTTTTAAAATTTAAATTAATTGCTCCAGCTGCATTAGATAGTAATAATTTTTGAATTCCCAATGCTTTTAAAATCCGAATAGGAAAAGTTACTTCTTGTAACGAATAACCTTCGTATAAATGAAATCGTCCTTGCATTACGATTACTTTTTCACCTTCAAGAGTTCCTAAAATTAATTTACCCGAATGAAATTCAACTGTAGAAACAGGAAAATTTGGAATATCAGAATAATTAACTTCTTTTTCGATTTGTATAAGATTAACTAATTCTCCTAATCCTGTACCTAGAACAATTCCAATTTTGAGATTTAAAAATCCGTTATTTTGTAAAAATGTGGTTGTTTGTTGAATGGCTTTAATCATGGATTTTTTTTATTTTTTGCTGTAACTCAGTATTATTTTTGTAGAAATTAGATGCGATTAAATCTTCATAAGTATCAATATCGTTTAAGGTTTCTATTAATGAAAAACAGATATTATTAGATTTTAATTCTTCTAAAGTAACTTCTAATAAATTACTTTTACTCCAAGGTTTATCTTTAAATATTTCTGCATATAATTGATTCATTCCTATTAAATAATAACCACCATCTTCTGCTGGACCAAAAACCACATCGCTTTTTTCTAATTTATTAAATGCGTTTTCAATAATTGTATTTGAAATATCTGGCAAATCGGAACCAATTAAAACTATCGATTGATAATCTTGTTTGAAACCATCAGAAAATGCATTTTTCATTCGAGCACCTAAATCAACACCAAATTGAACTCTTTTTTCTGAATTTTTCCATTTTGATTCTACAACTGCATCCGAAAAGTAAATTACCTTATCAAAATTAATAGTTTTAGTTGCTTTTTCGGTTATAGCGACTAATTCTTTATAAATTTCAAAAGCAC
>JAYTPS010000385.1:0-7157 GCA_043747155.1 Flavobacterium sp.
CTTGGATTTCAAACAACCCAAATGCCAAATCTGGTCAATCAAATATTGACGAATTGGTTCAGTCATTTAATACTTATTGGAGCACAAGAGATTATAAGAAAAAAGGAAGCGGTTACAAACCTTTTATGAGATGGGAATACCATTGGAGAAATAATACTAATCCGCAAGGATTTTTAAATATACCTCAAGAAATGTGGGAAGTTTTTAATCAAAAAAACGCTCAAAAAAACAATAAATTAAATTCTTCATTATTAGTTCCAGCAAGCAATTGGGAAGCAATAGGACCTTTTACTCATACAAATTCTGGATCTTGGTCATCAGGACAAGGAAGAGTTAATGTTGTTTATGTTGATCCATCTAATGCTAATACAGTTTACATAGGTTCACCAGCTGGTGGAATTTGGAAATCTATAAATGCTGGTTCAACTTGGACTCCACTTTCTGATAATTTACCACAAATTGGAGTTTCAGGAATTGCAGTTGATGCAAATAATTCAAATATTATTTACATTACTACAGGAGATTGTGATGGAAGTGACACCTATTCTATTGGTGTAATGAAATCTATTGATGGTGGTTTAACTTGGAACACAACTGGACTTGTTTTTACTGGTACAAATACGTTTGCAGGAGATATTTTAATTAATCCAACAAACTCTAATATGTTATGGGCAGCAACGTCTAACGGAATTTACAGAACTTTAAATGCAGGTACAACTTGGACTTTAGAGCAAACTGGAAATTTTTCGCAAGGAAGAATTCGTCTAAAATCAGGAGATGCAACTACTGTTTATGCAGTTTCTAATACTCGTTTTTATCGCTCAACAAACTCAGGCGATACTTTTACATCAATAACAACTGGACTTCCATTTACATCAGGAAGACTTATTATGGATGTTACTGCCGCAAACGCTAATTATATTTATATTTTAAGCGCAACTAATGCTGGTGGCATGCAAGGTATTTATCGCTCTACAAATGGCGGAACAAATTGGTCAAAAACTTCTGGAACCAACGATACTTTTGATGGTTCTGCACAAGCATATTATGATTTAGGTCTTGCAGTTTCTCAAACCGATGCAAATGAAATTTATACTGGTTGTTTAAATCTTTGGAAATCTCCAGATGGTGGAGTAACTTTTACAGTTTTAAACAATTGGAGTTCGCCAGCTGGTGCAGCATATACTCATGCTGACATACATTATTTAAGATTTTTTGGAAATAAATTATACTGCGGTAGCGATGGAGGTGTTTATGTTTCAGATAATAACGGAAATTCTTTTACAGATAAAACTGCTGGTGCACAAATAAGTCAATTTTATAAAATTGCTGTTTCAAAGCAAACTGCTTCAAAAATGGTTGGTGGATTGCAAGATAATGGTGGACACGCTTATAGTGGTGGACTTTGGAAAAACTATTATGGTGCAGACGGAATGGATACAGCAATTGACCCAAACAACAGCAATATTTTTTATGGATTTATTCAAAGCGGAGGAAACTTATATTCTAGTAACAATGCCGGAAGTTCTTTATCTGGTGGATTTGGTTCTCCAGTGGGAGAAACAGGAAATTGGGTAACACCACTAGTAATGAATAACGCAAGTGAATTATTTGCAGGATATACTAATTTATATAAACTTACAGATGGAGCATGGGAACTGCAAAATTCTAATTCAGTTGGTGGAGGAAATATTGAACTAATTAGTATTGATCCTTCAAATGATAACAACATGTATGTAGTAAACGGAGCAAGTATTTATAAAAGTACCGATAAAGGAATAACTTTTAACTTTGCATATTCAGCATCATCAAATATTACCTCTATTGATGTTCATTCAAGTAACAGCTCAATTGTTTACATCACAACTCAAGGAACAACTGGTCAAGCATTAAAATCATTAAATGGAGGAATCAATTTTACGTCATTTAGTGAAGGATTACCAAGTATTGGGAAAAATGTTATAGTTCACCAAGGCAGAAATGCAAATAATCCTTTATATCTTGGAACAAGTTTGGGAGTATATTATCGTGATGATACCATGTCTTTATGGGAACCATTTGATACAAATTTACCAAATGTTTCAGTTACAGATTTAGAAATAAACTTAGAAGATGAAAAAATTGTAGCCGCAACTTTTGGTAGAGGAATTTGGCAATCATCAATTCCTGTTTTAACACCAAATGATGATATTAAACTAACTGAAATTCAAAATCCATCTTCTGTTAATATTAATTGTACCAATTCAGTTACACCCCAAATAGTTGTAAAAAACAATGGTTTGAATGTAATTAATACTGTAAATTTTAATTATTCTATTAACACAACACCTCATGTTTATAACTGGAGCGGATTAATAAATCCTACACAAACACTAGCAATTAATTTGCCTTCAGAAACACTTACTAAAGGAATTTATACGTTACTAGTAAATTCCACAATTGCCAATGATGCCTATAGTGATAATAACTCTGGTAGTTCAGTATTTTATTTAAACGATAACGGAACTGTCAATGTAACTAACACTTTGGAAAGTACATCAGATGAATTACTAGAATATAACGAAGGAAGCGCAACTGGTATTTGGACAAGAGGAACTAGAGCAACAGGAAGTTTAGCAACAGGAACTAATACAGTTTATACAACTAACTTAAGCGGAAATTATTTAGATTTAAAAAAGGCATATATCGTTTCTCAATGTTATGATTTATCAACTATATCTAATCCAGATATTAGTTTTAAAATGGCATTTGATATTGAATCCAATTGGGATATTGTATATGTTCAATATTCAACAAATTTTGGTCAGACATGGCAAGTTCTAGGAACTCCTGGTCCAAATTGGTATAATAGCAATAGAACACCTGATACTTCTGGAACAGATTGTAATAATTGTGTTGGAGCACAATGGACAGGAACGGATACAACATTTAAAACCTATAATTATTCGTTGGCAACATTAAATAGCGAAACAAATATTATTTTTAGAATTGTTTTTCATTCTGATGAAGCAGTTAATCAAGCAGGAGTTATCTTTGACGATTTTTTAATTTCTGGAACTCTGGCTAATGAAAGTTTCGATTTGAATAATATTGTTATTTATCCAAATCCTTCAAACGGAATTTATAACATATCATCTGGCAACAGTTCAATTGATCAAGTTATTGTTTATGATGTGATGGGTAAAATAATTAAATCAACAAATTCTACATCAGAAAACAATACTACAGTACTTAACTTAACTGAAGCGTCTAGCGGAATTTATTTTGTAAAAATCACTTCTAATGAGCAAACTATAACTAAAAGAATTATTAAAAAATAACATTATGAAATTTCAAATTAATAAAACTTCAATATTAATTTCATTTGCATTTATTTGGGTTTCTCAAACAAATGCACAACAAAAAAATCCAGGAATTAACCTAGATTTTATGGATAAAACGGTAAAACCAAGCAACGATTTTTTTAATTTCGTAAATGGAACTTGGTTAAAGAACACACCAATTCCTGCTGATAAAACACGTTGGGGTTCTTTTGACGAATTGCGACAAAATACCGATAAAGATGCACTTGCAATTTTAAAAGAAGCAAGTAAAAATCCAAATTACAAATCAAATACAGATCAAGGAAAAGCAATAAATATGTACAAAGCTGCAATGGATACTTTAGCTAGAAACAAACAAGGAATTGCACCTTTAAAACCTTATTTGGCTAAAATTAATGCTGTAAAAAATATTCAAGATTTGCAAAAATTAATGATGAAAACCGAAGCCAAAGGTGGAAATGTTGGTTTTTTTGGATTAGGAATTGGTGCTGATGAAAAAAACAGTAATAAAAATTCAGTTAGTATTGGTCCTGGAAGTTTAGGATTGCCTGACAGAGATTATTATGTTTCTGAAGAAAAAGATTCTAAAGAAAAAAGAGAAAAATATGTTTTACATGTTGCACGAATGTTACAATTTCTTGGGGAAAAACCAACTGTCGCCAAAACTAATGCTGAGAAAATATTGGCTTTAGAAATTGCAATGTCAACACCAAGATTGGACAGAGTAGAACGTAGAGATAGTAAAAAACAATACAATCCAACAGCAATTTCCGATTTACAAAAAATGCTTCCTATAATAAATTGGAATACTTATGTAAAAGGAGTTGGAATTACAAAAGTAGATACAATTATTGTAACGCAACCAAGATATATGGCAGCTTTGCAAGGAATTTTAAAAGAAAATAAAGTTGAAGACTGGAAAGCATATATGCGCTGGATGTTGCTAAGAAGTGCATCGGGTCAATTATCTACAGAAATAGAATCGGCAAATTTTGATTTTTACGGAAAAACATTAACTGGCGCATTAAAACAAAGACCACGTCATGAAAAAGCATTGCAAGTAGTAAATGGTACGGTTGGAGAAGCATTGGGAAAATTATATGTAGCAAAAATGTTTCCTGCAGAAGCTAAAACTAAAGCAGAAAAAATGATTAAAAACGTAATGCGTGCTTATGAAATAAGAATAAACAATTTAACATGGATGTCGCCAGAAACCAAATTAAAAGCAATTGAAAAGTTAAATAAACTAACTATTAAAATTGGTTATCCAGACAAGTGGGAAGATTATTCAGCATTAGCAATAAAAAGTCCAAGTGAAGGCGGAAGTTATTTTGAAAACTTAAGAAATGTTTCGGTTTGGAGTTGGAAAAAAGATTTAGAAAAATTTGATAAACCTGTAGATAAAACTACTTGGGGAATGTCGCCACAAACTGTAAATGCTTATTACAATCCATCTTATAATGAAATTGTATTTCCAGCAGCAATTTTGCAACCTCCATTTTACGATTACAAAGCTGACGAAGCGGTAAATTATGGTGGAATTGGAGCTGTAATTGGTCACGAAATCTCTCACGGATTTGACGATCAAGGCGCAAGTTACAATGCCGAAGGAAATCTTATTGATTGGTGGACAGCAGAAGATTTAACTAAATTTACTGCGCTTGGAACAGCATTGGCAGATCAATATTCGGCATTAGAACCTTTGCCCGGAACTAAAGTAGATGGTAAATTCACACTTGGAGAAAACATTGGAGATTTAGGCGGAATTAACGCTGCTTATGATGGTTTGCAATTGTACTTAAAAGAAAACGGAAATCCTGGATTAATTGATGGTTACACACCAGAACAACGTTTGTTTATTTCTTGGGCAACTATTTGGAGAGGAAAAATTCGAGACGAAGCATTGAAAAATCAAGTAAAAACTGATCCACATTCGCCAGCAATGTATCGTGCCTATGTGCCACTTATTAATCTTGATACTTTTGTAAAAGCATTCGAAATTAAAGAAGGAGACGGAATGTATGTTGCTCCTGAAAAGCGAGTTAGAATTTGGTAGTACTTTAACAATTAATATTAAAGAACTTTAACCATTAAGATAGTAAGGAAATTAAGTTGTAAAACCCTTAATGAAACTTAATACCTTAATGGTTTATTTTTTAGTCTATATTAAAAAAACTAAATGTGGTAAAGAAATTCATATCCCAAAACAGTTTCAATTTTAGCACTTAAAATTAATTTACCAATAGATGATTTTGAAGCATCAAATTCTGGTAAAGGTAAATTTTGTTCCATAGCTTTTTGAGTATAATAGTCTTTTCTAGAAGGATGAAAAGGATAAACTGCATTGTAAATTTGATTCCAAATTACATTTTCAATATCAACTTGTTTCAGAATATTTTCAATAACTCTGATACAATCCTTTAAATGAATTAAATTTATTGGTGCATCAGGATTTTCAATATTTTTTTTGCCAGATAAGAATTTAATTGGATTTCTATTATCACCAATTAATCCGCCAAAGCGAAGAATAATTGTTTCAAAACTTTGATTTTCTAACAGAATGTTTTCTACTTCTAATAATTGTTTTCCACTTTCGGTTTCTGGATTTGGATTTGTTTTTTCTGTCTTGCCGATCGCAGTCGAGGCATCGTCTGAATAAACAGCAGTTGAACTCACAAAAATTACTTTTTTAACAGATGATTTTTTTATAAATTGAAGTAGTATTTGAATTTTTTCTACAAAACTTTCTTTATAATCGCCTCTTAACTTTGGTGGAATATCAATAATTAAAATTTCAGAATTCTCTAAAAAATCTTCTATTTCACCTTCAATTTTATCTACTAATAAATTAATCTGAAATGCATTAATTCTAGCACTTTGCAAAATAGAAATTTTCTCTATTGAAGTTGTAGAACCATTTACCAAAAACCCTTTTTCAAGTAAAGATTTTGCTAAAGGCAAACCTAGCCAACCGCAACCTAAAATACTTATTTGTTGCATTATTTTAAAACGTTTTTACTTACTTCAATTGTATTTACTAAAACTGGTGGTGGAAAAGGTTTTACTTTTTGCTTAACAATTACGGCATCAGTCAATACAAATGGTTTTGGCATCATCCAAATAGTTCTTTTTGCTATCCCAATTGAAGGATTTGTCATTAAATCAAATGAACTTTCTACCAAATTCATATCTAGTTTTACTGAATTTGAAATAGAAAATTCTATTTCTAAAGGAATATTATCTACAACATAATAACTCAAAATTTTATTGGTTTTTTTAGATGTAATATTACTTTTTAACTCAATAGATTTTACGCCATTTGCTCTTAAATTTTTAATTTCTGTATTCGAAAAAATATCATATCGGTTCACTTTTCGATTTGGAGTAATAATAATTTTTAGAAATCGTTGATTACCAATTATAGAATCTTTTAAAAACTCAATGCTAGGTTTTGCAATGTTTTTTAGAGGTGCATTAGCCAAAAATGTATATTCTGAACCATATTTACTATACAATTTATTTGTGTTTAATGAGCTTGCTTTTTTAGGATTTACGCCAAGATATTTTTTTGTCCATTGGTCTAAATTGGTATCGTATGTTGCCCAATTTGCTTTGCTTGTATCTGTATTTAAAATGTAAACTAAACTATTTGGTTTTGCTTTTCCAAGTTCATAATTTGATGATAAATGTGCTTTTACAAACATTCCAATGGCTAATAAAAAGAAAACTATTGACCAAAATCCTTTTCGAGGAAATGAGCCAAAAATTGGCAATAATAAAGCGAAACTTAAAACCGTCAAGATAGAACTTCCAACAAGTATTTTTAATCCCAAC
>JAYTPS010000386.1:0-6553 GCA_043747155.1 Flavobacterium sp.
TTTACTTTCAAGATTTTCGTCCTTAATTTGTTTGGCATAATTGATAATTCCGCCTTCTAATTGAAACACATTTTTAAAACCTTGATGTTTGAAGTAAGCCGAAGCTTTTTCGCATCGAATGTCACCTGTACAATACATCACTAGGTTTTTATTTTTTAACTATTTTAATTTCTTTAACTAATCCATCTATAGTTATTAATTTAATGATGTAATTGGATGTGGGTAAAACAGATAGATCTATATCAAATTTATCTTTATTTATAGATTCTGCCATAATATTTCTTCCTAATAAATCATATACAATAAAGCTATTGATAGTTATTGAGGAATTTATTGTAAGCACATCTTCAACAGGGTTAGGATAATAAATAAAATTATCGATTATAGGATTATCTATACCTAATGTTTGTTCACAAATAATTGTTGCATCCCATCCACTATTTGTAATACTATAATCTGATGTAAAGCGGAATGTTAAAGCACCTGTTGAATCAGTTGAAACTAAATTTCCAGGAGAGGTTGAACCTCCCTGATATAATATTGGAGACGAAGTATTTGGGCCATTATAAACCGTTAAACGATCACAACAACTTTCTAATTGAAATGAATTGAAAATTGCTCTAACTCGACTATTCGCATTTTCAGGGTAAATTGTTTCGGTCCAATTTTCATTATCTTGGTAACTCCCAGAAACTCCTCCAGTATCATAAAAATGAATGCCGCCACAATAGTCGGGAACAGTGCATATATTTTGTTGTGTTACCCAATCAGAAGTTCCACCTGCGCAAATAGATCGAATGTTGATTTTATAACAAACATCTGTTGATAATCCTGTAAATGTATAAGGATTTGAAGTTATAATAAAACCATTTCCAGTAAAATTACTTCCTTGAGGCACTATTTCAACTTCCCAGCTGTTTGAAATACCGTTTTCGGTCCAACTAACAGTTAATGATGTTTCGTTAGCTCCTGTTAGAACTAGGTTTGTTGGTGAAAATGCACAAGCTGGAATAGGCTCACAAAAAATTGTTGCATCCCATCCACTATAAGTTGAACTACTATCTGATGTAAAACTGAATGTTAACGCACCAGTTGAATGAGTTGAAACTAAATTTCCAGGAGAGGTAGAACCACCTTGATATAATATTGGAGACGTTGTATTTGGACCATTATAAACTGTTAAACGATCACAACAACTCTCTAATTGAAATGAATTGAAAATTGCTCTAACTCGATTATTCGCATTTTCAGGGTAAATTGTTTCGGTCCAATTTTCATTATTCTGGTAACTCCCTGCAACTCCTCCAGTATCATAAAAATTAATGCCTCCACAATAGTCGGGTACAGTGCATAAATTTTGTTGTGTTACCCAATCAGAAGTTCCACCTGTACAAATAGATCGAATGTTGATTTTATAACAAACATCTGTTGATAATCCTGTAAATGTATAAGGATTTGAAGTTATAATAAAACCATTTCCAGAAAAATTACTTCCTTGAGGCACTATTTCAACTTCCCAGTTGGTTGAGGTGCCGTTTTCGGTCCAACTAACAGTTAATGATGTTTCTGCAGCACCCGTAAGGGCTAAGTTTGTAGGTATAAATGAACAAGCTGGAATAGGCTCACAAATAATTGTTGCATCCCATCCACTATAAGCTGAACTACTATCTGATGTAAAGCGGAATGTTAACGCACCAGTTGAATGAGTTGAAACTAAATTTCCAGGAGAGGTAGAACCACCTTGATATAATATTGGAGACGTTGTATTTGGGCCATTATAAACTGTTAAACGATCACAACAACTTTCTAATTGAAATAAATTGAAAATTGCTCTAACTCGATTATTCGCATTTTCAGGGTAAATTGTTTCGGTCCAATTTTCATTATTTTGGTAGTTCCCTGAAACTCCTCCAGTATCATAAAAATGAATGCCTCCACAATAGTCGGGTACAGTGCATAAATTTTGTTGTGTTACCCAATCAGAATTTCCACCTGCGCAAATAGATCGAATGTTGATTTTATAACAAACATCTGTTGATAATCCTGTAAATGTATAAGGATTTGAAGTTATAATAAAACCACTTCCAGTAAAATTACTTCCTTGAGGCACTATTTCAACTTCCCAACTAGTTGAAGTTCCGTTTTCGGTCCATCCTACAGTTAATGATGTTTCGTTAGCTCCTGTTAGAGCTATGCTTGATGGTGTAAATGGACAAGCTGGCATTTCTTTAATACTTATATCATCCAAATCAATCTCATTATTATTACTTAAACTTCCAGATAATGCTCTAAATCGTACTACGATTGTTCCAGTATACGAACTTAAATCTACAATATGCTTTTGCCAATCATCATAAGCAGAGTTTTGATAAGCTCCAGTAAGAACTAATGCATCAGTTGTTAAGTTCCCATTATTAAAAATATCAATATGTAGACTTCCGACACCTGATCCATTTCTAAAACTATAAAACTCTAAAATGGGCTGATTTAATGATGAAATATTTACTAAAGGAGTGAATAATTCTGTTACTGAATTTGAACTAGTTGAGTTGTTTGGATAAGTTGCAAAAAACTTATTACCGCTATGGGCTAATGCTGGTCCCGTAGAAGTTGAAGAATTATAACTTTGAAAAGTTGTCCAAAAATAATTTGAATTATTTGCATAAGCTGTTGGTGTTCCGTTCCAACAATCACTAATAATCGTCCATAAATTTTGATTTTCTACCGTATAAGTAAAAGGAGCATTTATTGGAGCACAAGATGTTGTTAACCAATCAGAAGAAGTCCATTCTGAAAAGCCACCCGAACAAATAGAACGAACAAAAACTTTGTAAGTTGTTTGTGCTGAGAGCTCAGAAAAAGTATGTGGATTATTTGTAGTTATTATTCCGGTTCCTGTTGGATTACTTCCTTGAGGTACTATTTCAATTTCCCAACTAGTTGAAGTTCCGTTTTCGTTCCAGCCTATAGTTAATGATGTATCGTTAGCACCCGTAAGAACTAGGTTTGTTGGTGAAAATGCACAAACTGGAATAGGCTCACAAATAATTGTTGCATCCCATCCACTATAGGTAGCACTACTATCTGATATAAAGCGGAATGTTAACGCACCTGTTAAATGAGTTGAAACTAAGATTCCAGGTGAGGTTGAACCTCCTTGATATAAAATAGGAGATGTTGTATTTGGGCCATTATAAACCGTTAAACGATCACAACAACTCTCTAATTGAAATGAATTGAAAATTGCTCTAACTCTATTATTCGCATTTTCAGGGTAAATTGTTTTAGTATAATTTTCACTGTTTTGATAATTATTTGATAAACCACCCGTGTCATAAAAATGATCTCCACTACAATAGTTAGGTTGAGTGCAAAACTGAAAAGGTTGTGACCAAGCAGATGTTCCAGTACTACAAATGGAACGAACATAAAGATTATAACAAGTGTTAGATAGCAAACCATCAATTGTCAGAGGATTTGAGTTAATTGTTGCGCCAATTCCTGTTGGATTTGTACTTACTGGTACATATTCAACTTCCCAACTTGTTGCGCCGGAGAGTTCTATCCAGCCAATATTAATGCTACTTGAAGAAGCTGTGTTTATGTTAAAAATTAAAGGCTCAGCACAAGCTGTTGTAAAACTGTAATAATTTGAATAATTTCCTTCACCACAATTGTTTTTTGGTTTTATTCTCCAATAATATGTGGTTCCATTTTGAAGAGATGAAACCGTAAAGTTAGTAGTTGATACTGTTTCTGAGGCAACTATAGTTGAAAAGGAAGTATTTGTAGAGACTTGAATGTCATATTCTTGTGCATTTATGTCAGCCACCCATTCTAAAGTTGCGGGGATTGTTATGCTATTGGAAGCATTCGTTGGCAATGATAAAATAACAGGTGAAAAAGTAGGTGATAAACATATTAAAGTAACAGGCAATTCATAAATTTCAGATGATGATTGACCTTTGACTGTAAATTGATAAACACCAGGAGTCAATATATTTACATTTGATAGATTTAACGAAAATACTCCGTTCGAATTCATCGCAGTAGGAGAAAATTGAGCATTTACTCCAATAGGTAAATTAACTGTACTAAAAGTTATAGTATCTGAAAAATTAGATTTTGTTTGTAAATTAAAATTATATGTTGCACTTGTTCCTCCTTGGCAGATACTAACTTCATTATTCTGAGTTGAAAACCAAAAATCTCTAACCGCAATTCCAGAAACAATTAATGAATAATTTTGAAGTGTGTTTTGGAGATTTCCTTTATGAGAAATTGTAATTGTATAACCTCCAGAAGGATTATTAATTTCAACTTTTTCAACATTATCTACTGTATTATCAGCTTTTATAGCTCCAGCTGGTAAACTAGCTACGTTTAATTTCCAAGGAAAGTAAGTACTAGTGTTTTGTGTAATTCTAATATCTAAATCATTAATTAAATTTGGTGTCGAATCATCAATAGTTTGAGAGGGTATGGTTCCAGCGGGATCTGTCCAACAAAGAGTTGCTAATAAAGGTTCTGTTCCGAGCGAGTTTACATTAATGGTGTAAGAAGCAGTATTGTTTAATGTGTTTTCCAGTATTAACGATTGTAAATTTTCTTTGGTAATAACATTTGCTCCTTTTTCAGCATTAATAAGCCCCCATCCATATCCATAATCAGGTCCTGGACTAACGCCTGCTTCATCAGCAGAATGAATCATAAGCCCTTTGAGTGTTGCAGCTTTCATAAATGACCCATTGAGTTGGTTGTAATATTGTTGAAATAAAAGTAATGTTCCACTAACACTAGGAGAAGCCATAGAAGTACCTGATAAAAAATCATAACTTGAAGGACTATCATTCATTGCTGAAAAAGTATCAACTCCTTTTGCTGAAATATCCGGTTTAATTCTTCCATCATCTGTTGGACCCCAACTACTAAAACTTGACATTACTACTGACGAAGGATTAGAATAATTTTGAACTTCGTTTATAGCAGCTACAACAATTGAATTTTTACTAACGGCATGACCTGTCAACAAATCGTAACCATTTTTTGCGGTATTTAAGCCATCATCTCTACTGTTTCCTGCCGCACAAACAAATTGATAATACGGTGCATTAAACATTATTTCATCAAACGCTTGGGAATCGGAATCGTATTTACCCCATTGAAAAAGACTAATAGAAGAATTACTATATCCATATGAGTGATTTGAAAGTAATAATCCATTAGAAGCTGCATTTGCAACTTCTGCTATATCATTTGCCCAGTCATAAGAATGAAGATTTGATTTAAAAGCAATGCCACGAGCATTACCAGATTGGAATAATTCGCTTCCCATTACAGTACCTGCCACATGTGTAGAATGATAATGATCAAAGGTTGTTCCATCCATAACTTGTATTCTGCCTGTAAATAATTCGTGATTGGGCATACTTGAACCTGCATCCCAAACGGCTGAAATCATTCCTTCACCTTGAATATTTAACCCTAAACCTCCTCCTAAATACAACTTATTTGCTCGAGTTGTTACACCTGCACCATTATTAAAAGTAGAATAATAAATAGGTAAATTTAAAGAATTCACACCAATCAATTGACTAAATGATTTATTGGATTTGATTATTTTTTCCCATCCAAAAATAGTAGCTAAACTATCCGCTTTAAATTTATTTTTTTTAAACAGTGCGGAATATTTAAGACTTAATTCTTGTAGTTTCTTAGCATTAGTTTGATTAATTATTTGTTGTTTTTCATCCTTAGTTTGTGAATGGCTTATAAAAGTGAAAAGTAATAAAAACAGAACGATATTTTTCATAAAGGATGGGATTATAATAAAAGATTAGATTAAGCTAAAGTAGTTTTTTTAATTAAATCTATACTTACAAAATTAGTTTTTTAAATGAATTATTCTAAGATTTTAAATAATTTATCCGATAAACGAATTCGAAAAGGAACTTCAAAAGTAACTTTATCACCTAATTTTGCTACACTTGATTCAGTTCCATTCACAAGCATTTTTTCTAGAACCATTTCTTGATTTCCGGTTGTTGGTCCAGAAATTAAGATTTTATCTCCAATGCGTAATTCATTTTTTTCAACAATAAAAAGGACTACTTGTGCTTTTGAATAGTAATGTTCTGCTTTTGCAATTAGCACTTTTTTTATTTTAATTTTCTGACGAATATCTTTTGGTTTTATTGCAATGGCTAGTGATTTATCAGATAGTTCACCAGAATGTTTGAATAATAATTTGTCTGATTTTCCTTTTCTGAAAACTTTATTACCTACTTGTTTTCCGCTACGTAATTTTACTTGTTCGTCTAAAGGTAAGTGTGTAATTTCTAGACATTCTGTTGAGCAACAATTTTCCATAGCTGTTTTGCAATCATCACATTGTATAAATAATAAATGACAACCATCATTTTCACAATTGGTGTGATTATCACAAGGTTTTCCGCATTGATGACATTGTGATACAATATCTTCAGTAATTCTTTCGCCTAGACGGTGATCAAAAACAAAGTTCTTCCCGATAAATTTACTTTCAAGATTTTCG
>JAYTPS010000387.1:0-4746 GCA_043747155.1 Flavobacterium sp.
GGAAATGTAATTTTATCGCTTTCAATAAATTCGATCCAATTTTTATCATTAATTTCAAAAAAACAAGATACTTGAATAGTCATAAATGGTTTTTTCTTCATTTCAAAAGTAAACTTTGCAGTTACAATAAAAACTTTATTTTCTTTATTTAATCCAAAAGTTAAATCAGTTCCAAGATTAATTTTATTTTTTTCTGAATAATTTTCTTCAAACAATGCAAACTGCTCTGTTACAATTTGAAATAAACTAAATCCTATATTAAAATTATTTTCCATTATTTAGCTTGTCGGTATTCTGTTGGTTTAGAATAATTTATGTTATGAACAACTGTCATTTTATGTTCCGTTTTTTCTTGAAAACTTCTGTTAGAAGAATTGAATAATTCCTTTTTTATGATAAGTTCCTCAAAAAAAGTTGCTCTTTTTACTTGCATAATTTCAGATTTTGTGTGAATTGCTGCAACATCTGAATTAGAAATTGTTTCTATTAAAACAATTCCAAGTGCATTTTCTAACTTTGAAATGGTTTCTAAAGTTAAGTTTTCTCTGCCTTTTACAATTTTATTGATTTGTTGAGCAGAAACTTTCATGTTTTCTGCCAATTGTTTTTGAGACCAACCTTTTTGTTTCAAAGACGACAATACATTTATTGCAATATTTGACGATTGATTCAACCATTTTTTATTGGATTTGTAATAGGCAAATTTTGATAAAAAATT
Organism: Flavobacterium sp.; assembly: GCA_043747155.1. GTDB lineage: Bacteria > Bacteroidota > Bacteroidia > Flavobacteriales > Flavobacteriaceae > Flavobacterium. Next base: position 719 of record JAYTPS010000387.1, read on the forward strand.
AGAAGTATCATTACTTACTACTTTTTCAAAATTCTCTAAATTTTGTGTTTTTGTCATTTTTTAAATTTCATACATTTCAAAATCATCTTGGTCAAGAATTCCTTCTTCTATAAGATAGTTTTTAATGTCATCTAATTTTTGTTTTTCTTTGAGTAAATGTGTTCTTTCATCCATTGTACCTATTAGTTTTATTGCTCCGCCAGTAACAATAAAAGTATTTGGTCCAATTTTAATAGCGTAAATACGCAACCATCGTTTTTTAATTGGAGTTTTGGCTTTTACTTCTTGAAGATTTTTATGGCTGTACTCGTGGTTGTGTAAGGGTTTGAAAGCTAACGACAGATTGTCGTCGTCAATTGTTGTTCCGGAAACTGCCAACTGCTCGAGTTGGTTAAATAAATATTCGGCTTCATTTTGTGTGAAGATAATTGCTTGTTGAATGCTAATATTTTTTCCATAATAACCATCGTTCAAATCGTTTTGATGTCGGGTAAAAAAATCGAATAAATAGTAAGGATTTAATAACCATTGCTCTATTAGCTTGGTTAATTCATCTTCTTTTTCTCCTTTAAGATGTATAGAAAATAATCCTTCTCGCTTATTTTCTTTGGCAAATATAGGAACTATTTTCATTAAATCAACTTATAGGTTTATTTTTTTACAAATTTATAACATTTTTTTAGTTTTCCTAATTTAGTTTTTAACTTAAATAGGTTGATAAAGAATTTTTTAATTAATGTAAAAAATCAATTTGTAATATCCGTTTTAAATAACCATTATATCCTTAATTTCTTCATACAAATCGTTCCAAGTAGGATTACTATTTTCTATCAATTGCAATTTTGCGGTTCTTGAACCTGCTTTAAGTTGTTTTTCTCTACCAATGGCATCGCCTATCATTTGAAATTGTTCGTAATAAACCAATTTATTCAAGTTATAACGAGCCGAAAACGAATTTTGATATCGTTTTTCAATATGTTCAAGTATTCTTTTGGGCAAGTTAGAAGTTACTCCAACATATAGTGTTGTGTTGTTTTTGTTGGTTACTATGTAAATAAATCCTGGTTTCATGTCATTAATCATTACGTTTTAGTTGCTCAGTCATTGCGAGGCACGAAGCAATCTGTCGATGCTTACGTAAAGTTGTTGAGATTACTGTCATTGCGAGGCACGAAGCAATCTGTTGATGCTCACGTAAAGTTGTTAAGATTGCTTCGTGCCTCGCAATGACTAACCTTCAACAACTTTTATTTCTTCTTCACTCAAACCATACAACTCATAAATCATTACATCAATAGCGTTTTCTAAACTACTAGTATCTGCCTGTGAATTTTCTTTTTTTAAGGTTAGGATTTCGTTGACTTTATCTATGAATGGTTGTTGGTTATTTTTACTGAAATCTGGTAAAGGCAAATTACTAATTGTAGTTAGAGAAACTCTTGGAAATAATTTTTGAGTACCTTTTTCTGTTGTTTTTTCAATGTAATATTTTATTAATTTTGAATTTAATATACCTAAAATTAAAAATAACTCATTTTCATCATTCGGTAAAACCACAATTAAAGATTTATTTGGGATATTTGATTCTTTTATAAATGAAGCAATTAAACCTTTATTGGATAATATTTCTCTAATATATATTCTTTTATTTCTACAAAATTTTTCTGTAGGTTTATTGTAACACCATTCTCCAAAAGATACAAATTCTTTGAATTTATTTTCAGAAAAATATCTTGAAATATTACTTCCTCCAATTTCGGGAAAATATGTTTCATCAATTTCAATTTTATTATGAAAAATACGATTTTTGATTTGTCCTTGATTATGAATTGAATTATGATAAACTTGTAAACCTAATGTATACTTACAACTATCTTTTAATTTTTTATCAAATAATTCAACTTTATTAATTACATTAAAATCTTGGTTTTCAAGTTTTATTTTAAAACTAAATTGAGGATCTTGTTTCCAATTTATTGTATTAATTTTTTTTAATTTTTTAAACGATAATGACAAACTGTTTTTGTCAGGAAATTCGGTTTCATCTTCAACAATATTTACAAAATCTAAATCGATGCATTTTTTAGTATTTAAAATTAATGTATTAACATTTGCTTCGTCAAATATTGAACCATAGAAATTAACAATATCTAAAATTGAATTATGATTAATAATAAACTGTCTTAATTTCGTACATGCAGGAATATTTAAAATTGAAATTGGAATAATTAAAGAGGACAATCCATTAATTTTTATTATTTCATGGCTTCTCTCAATAAATAACCTATATAAATCCAATTTGCCTTGTTGATATTTATAAATATTATTATAAAATTTCCCTTCATTAGTTTTGTTCTCAACAAATAAATACGGCGGATTTCCAATAACCACATCAAACCCAATAAAATCGCCATCATCATCAAGCACTTGCGGAAACTCAAAGCGCCATTCAAAAGCATTTTGATATATTTTATTGCTTTTAATATCTTCTAGTTCGGTATCTAGTTGCTTTACTTCTGCTGCAAGTATATTAACTTTTTTGTTCCAAATGGCTTGCTCTTTTTTACCATATTCAAACAGTCCTACTTGTTGGGTATAATTAAATAACTCTCCTTTTAATTTTTCATATTTTAATTTTTTAGGATCGTTAACAGCAATTTCACTAACAAAGTTGCCTTTTATTTCATCAATCAAGCGTTCCATTTCGCGTTTTTGCTCTTTGGTTTCGGCATTTTGGTACGTTGTAACAGCAAGTTTGTAGCTTTCAATATTCCATTTGCTTTGTTTTAATGCTTTTTTTAAATCGGCATCAAGCGCAAATCGAGAAATTAACGAGTTACCACATTTTATATTTATATCAATATTGGGAAGCGTTTCTAACGTAGGGACAAGTCGCGACTTGTCCGTACTTACATAATAAGCATTTTTTAATAATTCTATCCACAAACGCAGTCGGCATATTTTTACAGAGTTGGGGTTAATGTCTACACCAAATAGACAATTTTCTATAATAGTTTGCTTTTCGTGAAACAAGGTTTCTTGCACTCGCTGACTTTCGGCATCTTTTGGATAATATACAAACGGAATTCCTTCTTTATCAGTTACTATAAGTTCGTCGTTAACCACTTCAAAATTGTAGTTTTTTAATCTAAGATGTTGTTTGTCGGCAAGAATTTGCAACTCGTGTTTTATAGCTATAATTTCGTTTAATGCCGAAACTAAAAAATGTCCAGAACCTACAGCAGGATCACAAATTTTTATAGCATTTACAATTTTGTTGGCTTCAATTATAGTAAAATCTTTATTTTTTAAATCGTCAAATGTTTCACAAGTCCATTGTTTTACTTCATTAAACTTTGTAACCACAGCTCTTCGAATGGTTTCTTTACACATATACATGGTTATGAAACTTGGTGTAAAAAACGAACCGTCTTTGTAACCGTTTATTTTCTCGAATATTAATCCAAGAACCGAAGCGTTTATCAAGGTTTTATTGTCTTCTTGAATGTCTTCACTTCCTTCGCTAGCAAAATCGTAACTGTCTAAAAAAGAGAAAAAATAATCTAACGCATTTTTAGTTCCGGCAGCTTTTTTACCTTGACTGTTTTTAATTACAGTTGCATTTAATAAAGGTAAACTTAAATTATTTTCAAGATTAGAAATTATAAGTGTTTTATGTTCTAAATCTGTAGGTTCAAAAAGCGAACTGTTTAAATACGGAACTTTAGCAAAATCTATCGCTACTTTATCAGTTCTATCAGCCACTTTTTTAGCTAAAACCTGAAAAAATAATTTGTTTAAAATATCATAATCTGGAATCAAAGCCGCGTTTAAAAACGAATAACTTTTATCATTTTTATGATAGGTAATTAACTGTGCTTCAAGCAATTTTAAAAACAAAATTCTGTTAACCCAAGTAATAGTAAGTTCTAAAGCAACACTAAATAATTGTTCTTCTCTAGTTTCGCCATATTGTTTTACGTTATCTAATCTAGAAATTTTGTCTAATGTTTCTAGTTGTAAAATGG
>JAYTPS010000388.1:0-5164 GCA_043747155.1 Flavobacterium sp.
GAGAATTTCTCGTTATTTTGATATGCTAACAACTTCATTCGATATAATGGGCGATGGTATGGAAGTTGAACAATACATGAAATTTAGAAACACCTTAACTCCAGCAAGTGGTTTTCAAAGCGCACAATACAGATTTATTGAATTTGCATCAACCGATTTAATAAACCTCATTGACTATCGTTTTAGAGCAACTATAGATAGAAATACTCCTTTTTCTCATGCATTTGAGCATCTTTATTGGCAAGCAGCAGGCAAAGATTATAAAACAGGACAAAAATCGTTCTTATTACTAGAATTTGAAAGAAAATATAAAGAAGAATTTCTTCGTTATATGGAACAATACAACACCACTAATGTTTGGCAAAAATTTAAACAATTGCCATTAAATGATCAACAGAATAATGATTTAATTGCTGCAATGCGTCATTATGATAAAACAGTAAATATAACTTGGGTAATGGGACATCTTACTGCTGCAAAAAAATATATTGAAAGTGGTCACGGAATTGCCGAAGCAACAGGCGGAAGCGATTGGAAAAAATACATGCACCCAAAATACCAAAGAAGAATCTTTTTTCCTGAACTTTGGAGTGAAGAAGAACTAAAAAATTGGGGCGAAGATTGTTAAAGAAATAAAAAACTATATTGAAAAAAATAGCTATTATTTTATTGGTTTTACTAACACTTTATTCTTGTAAAAAAGAACAAGAAGAATATATTATTGAAGATATTGAACCACACAAACCAGTTATTGATTTTGGTTTTAAATATGAAGAATTCAATGTGCATTACGACACAATTCAAGCAAAAGATACTTTTGAAAGAATTCTAAAAAAACAAAATCTTAATGGTAAAAAGGCATCCGAAATAATTAAAATTGTTAAAGACTCTTTTCCAACTCAAGTACGATTTAAACGACCTTATGTTGCACTTAGAACCAAAGACAAATACAATAAACTGCAATATTTAATTTATCAACCCAACCGCTTAGAATACTATTTAGTAGATTTAACCGATTCAATTATAGGATTTAAAAAATCGCGACCACTTACTTTTAAAGTAAAAACAATTGCTGGAACATTAAGCGGTTCATTAGCAGCAACGCTTAGAGATCAAAATATAGAATCATCGTTGTCTAAAAAATTGATGAAAGTTTACGCTTGGTCTATAGATTTTTTCAAATTAAAAAAAGGCGATAAATTTGCATTAAGTTTTACCGAAAGATATATAAACGATACTTTATATGACGGAATTGATAGCTTGAGAGCATCTTTTTTCGAATACAAAGGCGAAAAAATTTACGCATTTCCTTTTCAGCAAGATGCTAATAGCAAAGTTGATTATTATAATGAAGAAGGAAAAGCACTAAAAAATTATTTTCTAAAAGCACCTTTAAAATTTATTAATATTACCTCAAGATTTAATAAAAACCGTTTTCATCCAGTGCAATTAAAGTGGAAACCTCACAATGGTACCGATTATGCTGCACCAACAGGAACTCCAATTATGACAACCGCAACAGGAATTGTAGAAATGGCTGGATATACTGCTGGAAACGGAAATTTTGTAAAAGTAAAACACGACAAAACCTATTCAACACAATACCTTCACATGTCTAAAATTCTTGTAAAAAGAGGACAATCTGTAAAACAAGGAGAAGTTATAGGTAAAGTTGGCAGTACTGGTTTAGCATCTGGTCCACATGTGTGTTATCGATTTTGGAAAAACGGAACCGAGGTTGATGCGTTAAAATTGAAATTACCAAATTCTCAACCAATGGAAAGTCAAAACTTGCCAAGATTTAAAGAGCAAATTCGACCATTAAAAAGAGAACTCGATAGTGTTGCCGAAATAAAATTTAAAATTAAATAAATTTAAAAATATTCATCAACTAAAACGATTGTATTAAGAAAATCAATATAAAAATCCTTTATCTGTAGTTTTATCTATATTCTTTTATCTAATTTTGTGATTCAAAAAAATAAAATGGCACTACAAAATACTAATCCAACAAGTACTTCTGCTTGGCAAGATTTAAAAAATCACTATACAATAATTAAGGACAATTCTATAAAGGAAATGTTCAAAAACGATACTTCAAGAGCGGAAAAATTTCATATAAAATGGAATGATTTTCTTGTAGATTACTCTAAAAACAATATTACTCAAGAAACAATAGCGTTACTTTTAAAACTAACAGATGAAGTAAAATTAAAAGAAGCTATTTCCAAATATTTCAATGGAGATAAAATAAATCAAACAGAAAACAGAGCCGTTCTTCATACCGCATTAAGGTCTAATGAAAACAAAACTATTTTAGTTGAAGGACAAAACATAATGCCTGAAATTTTTGAAGTAAAAAATAAAATTAAAGAGTTTTCTAATAAAATTATTTCTGGAGAACTAAAAGGTTACACCAACAAGCCATTTACAGATATTGTAAATATTGGAATTGGAGGTTCAGATTTAGGACCAGCAATGGTTGTTGAAGCGCTACAATATTATAAAAATCAATTAAACGTTCACTTTGTTTCTAATATTGATGGTGATCATGTAAACGAAATTATAAAAAAATTAAATCCCGAAACAACACTATTTGTAATTGTCTCTAAAACTTTTACAACACAAGAAACGTTAACCAATTCTGAAACTATTAGAAGTTGGTTTCTTCAATCGGCAAGTCAAGCTGATGTTGCTAAACACTTTGTTGCAGTTTCTACAAATATTAAAAATGTAACCCAGTTTGGGATAGATCAAAACAATATTTTTCCAATGAGGGATTGGGTTGGAGGTCGTTTTTCGCTTTGGTCTGCAGTAGGTTTGTCTATTAGTTTAGCTGTTGGATTTGATAATTTTGACAACTTATTGTTGGGTGCAAATAAAATGGATGATCATTTTAACACCAATGTTTCAGGAGAAGATTTAAGTAAAAACATTCCAGTAGTTCTGGCATTAATAAGTATTTGGCACAATAATTTTTTTGGAGCCGAAAGCGAAGCAATTATTCCTTATACACAATATTTACAAAAACTTGCTCCATATCTTCAACAAGGAATTATGGAAAGCAACGGAAAAAGTGTTGGTCGGGACGGAAAACTTGTAAATTATCAAACAGGAACTATAATTTGGGGCGAACCTGGAACCAATTCTCAACATGCCTTTTTTCAATTAATTCATCAAGGAACAAAATTAATTCCAACCGATTTTATTGGATTTGTAAAACCATTACATAAAAATGAAGATCATCACAATAAATTGATGTCCAATTTTTTTGCTCAAACAGAAGCTTTATTAAATGGTAAAAGTGAAGAAGAAGTTCAAGCTGAATTCGATATCCAAAACATTGAAAAAGAAAAAGCCAATTATTTAAAACCTTTTAAGGTTTTTGCAGGCAATAAACCAACAAATACCATTTTAATTAATCAATTAACACCACAAAGTCTAGGATCTTTAATAGCCATGTATGAACATAAAATATTTGTTCAAGGAATAATTTGGAATATATTTAGTTACGATCAATGGGGTGTTGAGCTTGGTAAACAATTGGCAAATTCAATTTTGCAAGAAATAAATTCAACAGAAATAAAAAATCACGACAGTTCTACAAATTTTTTATTAAAACATTTTCTTAATAATAAATAGGTTTTTAAAAGGTTTTCTAGAAAAAGAGTGCCGTTTTTTTATTCTTTTTCTTTATATTTGTTAAAACAAAAACCTTCTTTATATGTATAATTTTATTCAAAAACTTCATTCTGGTTGGGCTTATTTAGCTCTTTTATTATTGTTTATTGCATTAATAAATGCTTTAATTGGACAATTATCTAATAAAGAATTTCTTCCCAAAGATAAAAAAATATCCTTGTTTGCATTAATTGCAATTCATATTCAATTAGTAATTGGTTTGATTTTATATTTAGTTTCACCTATAGGAAAAGCAAGCTTTGGTCAAATGAAAGACGCAGCTTTAAGACTTACATCATTAGAACATCCGCTTATTAATATTATTGCAATTGCTTTCATTACAATTGGTTGGTCAAGACATAAAAGAGCAGTTACCAATGCCAATAAATTTGGTTCAATTTCTGTTTTCTATGCTATCGGATTAGTTTTAATTTTAGTGAGAATTCCATGGTCGATGTGGTTAAAATAATTTTAGTCAGGAAATAATTTTTTTTGGCAGTTCAAAAATCAAGTAAGTACAATTAATTTTTTTTAAATCTAATTAGGGTACAATCTTTGTTTATCAGTATAAGCACTAATTTTAAATCATGCAAAAATCAATAACATCATTCCTTTCATTAACAATAATGCTACTTTTTATAAGTAGTTTTAATGTCGATGTAAACAACCCTAAAAAACAAGTTACTTATAAAATTCAAGACACTTTAAAAAAGACAATACCAGTAACTGAAGTTAAAACAACGGACACAATTGTTGAATATAAAGGAAAATTCAAACCCTATAAAAAAGGTGCTCATGCTTCTTATTATGCCGACAGATTTCATGGAAAAAAAACCGCAAGCGGAAAAATATTCGACATGAACAAGCTTACTGCAGCACACAAAAAATTACCTTTTGGAACCAAAGTTAAAGTTACAAACGAAGCTAACGGAAAAATAGTTTTTGTTGAAATTACAGATCGCGGTCCATTTGTAAAAGGAAGAGAAATAGATTTGTCTAAAAAAGCATTTATGACAATTTCGGGCAATAAAAATTCTGGAAAAGCTATAGTTACTTTAGAAATCCTTCAAAAATAATTACCAATTTTTAAAGGGATTTTTACTAATATATGAATTAAAAAATCGTTTATCATTGGTTACTTCTTCACCAAGCCAAGTTGGTTTTACTATGATATCGTTTTCATCTTCAAGTTCAATTTCGGCAATAATTAAACCTTCGTTCTCGTTGTGAAAAACATCTACTTCAATTATATGATTACCTAATTTTACTTCGTAGCGCGTTTTTTCAATTACACCTTTTTCACATAATTTTAAAATCGCTTTGGCTTCATCTACAGAAATTTCTTTTTCCCATTCAAATCTAGTTGTGCCGCTATCATTTCCTAAACCTTTAACAGTAATAAAACCTTTATTAGATTTAATTCTTACCCTAACTGTTCTTTCAATATTAGAATTCAAATAACCTTGAGCAATTTCATTTTTAG
>JAYTPS010000389.1:0-2421 GCA_043747155.1 Flavobacterium sp.
TTTGATACTCCTTTTTTGGACAGGACTGTTTTTTTGTTTGTGCCATAAGTTGTTAAAAAGTGTTTAATTTTTTGTCAACCTATTTCAGGAATTGTCATGAGTTCCATTTGCCATAAACGGTCTTGAGCATGAACATATCCTAATACTGTCATGGCATCTTCTTGAGAATTAGCATATATGTGCGGAATTCCATATTCGTCAAAGTAAACATTTGTTGAACTGGAAATGTTTTTAATTAGAATTTTACCTTCATACTTTGGTTTAGAATAGTGTAAGTATGCAAAAATTGCAACTAAAATTAAAATAACTAAAGAAATTAAAACAAAAATAGTTTTTTTAAAGATTTTCATATTGTAGTATTTACCATTCAAATCTAACTAATATTTATTATAAAAAAAAGGATGATTAAATCAAATGATTTAACCATCCTAATGTAAATTATAAAATTTACTTATCTATTTTCCCTTTTTTTCTTGCTGTCATCAATAATATCACCAGTTACTGCACCAACTCCGGCACCAGCTAAACCACCAATAATTGCACCTTCACCTTTTTTCTTACTAATAATTGCACCAGTAACCGCTCCAACTCCTGCACCAATTACTGCACCTTTGGCTGCACCACTCCATTTTTTCTTTTTTGTAGTAGTTGTTGTGGTTGTCGAAGAACTACCATTTTGATTTACATAGACAACTTCTTTTTCTTGTTTTTGTATTTCAACTTTTGCAATTTCAGCATTCATTGAATCTATAATTTTTTGTTTTTCAATAACAATTTTCATTGAATCTGCTGTTGATTTAAGAGCGATTTCTCTTTTTTCTGCCTCAATTTTTTCTTGATTTTGACAAGACAAAACCGTTAATGACAAAAGAAATAAATATACAGTTTTCATACTACTTTAATTTTAAATTAATATAAAACAAAGTACTATATAAATTAATTGATGAAGCTTACATAATTTTAATTATCTTTTATAGAATTTAATTTTTTCGCCAACGCTTAATCCACTATTTTTAGCAAGAACACCACACATGTGAAATAACATTCTGGCACCAACATTTCCATCCCAATCATCATTTTCACCAGGTGCAACTTCTACTAAGTCAAAACCAATTATTTCTTTACCACTTAATGCTAATTTGTTAAACAAATAAGTAGCTTGTTCAAATGAAAAACCACCTGGAACTGGAGTTCCTGTATTTGGACAATACCAAGGATACATTCCATCAATATCAAAACTTATAATTACTTTTTGAGGCAAAGCATTAATAATTTCATCGCATTGGTCGTGCCAAGTTTTGCCCTCAAAGGACTCTTTTTTTAAATCAGAATCGGTGTGAACAATAACTCTACCATTTTCTTTGACAACATTTTCTACTTCTTGTTGGCAGAAATCACGAATTCCTACTTGAACAATTTTTGATATTTGTGGAATTTGCAAAGCATTATACATTATGGATGCATGAGAATAAGTGAAACCTTCATAGGCAATACGCAAATCCATGTGTGCATCAAGATGAAGAATTCCGAAGTTTTCGTGTTTTGTTGCCAATGCTTCGTAATATCCTAATGGAGTTGAATGATCACCACCTAGAAGTACTACTTTTTTTCCTTGATTCATCCAATTTAAAACAGTTTCTTTAACTTCGGTATGCAAGTTTCTACAAACGATATTTATTTTTTCTAAATCTGATAATAAGTTAGGATGATTTTTTAAATCTTCACCATTTTCTAATGCTTGAATAATTGGTTGTGCTAATTTTTTATACTTATCAGAATTTGTTTTCCACGAAGATGGAACTTCTATATAATACATTCCTAGTTTCCATAATTCAGGAAAATCTTGATGATTTAAATCTACTTGAAAAGAGGCATCAAGAATTGCATTTGGACCATTTGATGCACCTGAGCCATAGCTTACAGTAACTTCCCAAGGAACAGGAATTATTATAATTTCTGATTGTTGAGCTGAAAATGGCAAACCAAAAATGGTTGCATCGGCTAATCCTGGTTGCGATGGATTGAATGAGTTTATAATATCTTGTTTTGTCATAATAAATTAAATAAGTAAGATTACACGATTTTAATTAGAAGAATAAATATTTAAAATAATGATAATGTAACAACACCAAATTTCCAATTACTGACAAATCCGAAAATAATTAAAAATAAAATTAATATTACAAAACACATTAAAGCAAAAAACAATACTAGTCTGTAACTAAACCCAATTTTAGAATAATCATTACCAAATGCATTATAATAGCCGTGTCCTACTTGTAAAATGATAAGAAGCACTATCAAATTGCTTATTATATTGGCAAAAACTTCATTAAAAGAAATTATTAAATCCAGATAAAAAAATAAGTTTCCAAATAACGAGATTAACAACATTCCTAATAAAATCATTCCAGCAATAAT
>JAYTPS010000390.1:0-3408 GCA_043747155.1 Flavobacterium sp.
TAGAATTGGATGGAGTTGAAATAGTTAGAGAAATGCCAGTTTCTATAAAAGGTGATACTATAGTTTACAACGCCGATTCATTCAAAACTGGTACCGAAAGAAAACTTGAAGACGTACTTAAAAAATTGCCTGGAGTTGAAGTAAACGCCGATGGCGAAATTGAAGTTGAAGGAAAAAAAGTATCTAAACTTATGGTTGAAGGAAAAGATTTTTTTGATGGCGATACTAAACTTGGTGTAAAAAACATTCCTGCTGATGCAATTGATAAAATTCAAGTTCTTAGAAATTATAATGAAAACTCTATTCTTAAAGGTGTAGAAAATAATCAAGATAATTTAGCAATGAATATTAAACTAAAAGCTGGAAAGAAAAACTTTTGGTTTGGCGATATGACAGCAGGAATTGGAGTTGCTCATCAAGAAGAACGCTACCTTATTAATCCTAAATTGTTTTATTACAATCCCAAATACAGTATCAATCTTATCACGAATTTTAATAATATTGGTGAATTGCCTTTAACAATTCAAGACTATTTTAAATTTACAGGTGGTTTTAAAAGTATGATGGCCAAAGGTGGTTCTAACTTTAATATTGCTTCTAATGATCTAGGAATTTCTATATTGAGAAACAATCGGGCAAAAGAAATTGAAACCAACTTCGGAGCAACAAATTTTTCATTTAATGTTAATAAAGCTTGGAGTTTAAGTGGTTTCGGAATTATTTCTTCATCAATAACTGATCTAGAAACCAAATCGCAAACCAATATTTTAGAACCCAATTCATCTCAAATTATATCTACCGAAAACAGAAACGAAGTTGCACACCAAAAAAGCAATTTAGGGTTATTTAAATTGAGCTCTAGTTACAAACCAAGTGCGAGATTTCAGTTTGACTATGACATTCTTAGTAAACTGTCTAAACAAGATGAAAGTAACGATTTGTTAAGAGAATCTATTGTAAGTAATACATCAACAAATGAAACTATTTCTGCAAATAAAAAACAAAATCCAACATCATTCAATCAAAATTTAAATTTGTATTATACCTATAACGACAAAAATATTTTTGCTTTTGAAACACAGCATTTATATCAAGAAGAAGATCCGTTTTATAACGCTAATTTACAAACCCAACCCTTTAATTTATTAGGTTACACATCTGGCGAAAACAGAAATGACATCAATCAAAATCGTTTTGTAAAAACCAATAAAATAGATTCTAAATTTGATTATTATTATATGGTTACACCCAAAAGTAATTTCAATGTAACGTTAGGAAATACTTTTTCACATCAAAACTTTGATTCTTCAATTTTTCAGGTTCTTGATAATGGTTCAATAAACTTTTTGAATGATGCTGAAAATAAAAATAGAGTTACTTATAATTTTAATGATGTTTTTCTTGGGTTGCATTATAAAATTCTATCAGGAAAATTCACATTTACTCCAGGAGTTAGTTTTCATGATTATACTATGTCAAACAATCAATTGTCAACAACTTATAGTCAAAAATTCTTTAAAATTCTGCCAGATTTCCTAGCTATTTATCAAATAAAAAAAGCAGAATCTTTGACTTATAATTTTGGATTAACTAATAATTTTACGGATATAAATAAATTGGCTGAAGGTTTTGTTTTAAACGGTTACAATAGTTTGTCCGGAGGAAATAGAGCATTAGAAAATGCAACTTCTCAAACACATTCGTTAACCTATTTTAAATATAATATGTTTAATTTTGAAAACATATCGGGTAATTTAGTTTATTCAAAAAACACAAATGCAGTAAAAACACGTTCTTTTTTTAATGGTGTAAACCAAACATCATCACCATTTAATTCAGATTTTGCAGATGAATCTTTTTCAGGAAGAGCAATGTATGGTCGTTCATTTTATAGATATTACAAAGCATCATTATCAGCAAGAATAAATTGGTCAAAGTTTAATAATATTCAAAACAATGTGTTTTCAACCAACGAAAGTTTTACACAATCTTATTCGATTAATACCGCTACAAATTTTAAAAAACTTCCTAATATTGAGGTTGGCTACGACTTAACAATAAACGATTATAACGGAACAAAATTCTATACCGACAAACCATCTATTCAATTAGATTATTACTTTATTGATAGCTTTTCGTTTGTTTCTGAATATGAATTTTACCATTATTATAATTCAAATAAATCTGTCGAAAACGAATACGATTTTTTATCTGCAAGCTTAATTTATCAAAAAAAAGATGCTAAATGGGAATATAAATTGGCTGCAACTAATTTATTAAATACAACTTCATTAAATGATGATAGTTTTACACAATTTTCTACAAGAACATCACAATATACAATTCAACCTCGATACATTATATTTAGTGTAAAGTATAATTTATAATTTATTTTCATTTAAAAATTCAATTACCATCTACATTTGTTTGGACCATTTATTTGAATTTTTCTAAAAAATAAATATTTGTACCACCACTTACAATTGTTAAATTGAGATTTTCTTAAATCTTTAATTTCAATTTTTTTTCCTTTATATATTAATTTACAAGGTACAACATCATTATAGTTTTTGTCCCAATAATGAACCAAATATTTAAATTCAACAACTGGAATTTTATACCCAACAAAGTCTTCTTTTATATTCAAATTTTTTAAATATATAATTTCAACATTATCTTCTTCAAAATCAAAAATTTTAAATTTTTTAGTGTCAATTATTAAGTGATTATTGTTTTGTTTTTCAGTTACTAAATTGCTAAACATCGTCAAGTTTCCTGCATTTCCAAGTCCGATATAAGTTTTTAAAGTCCAAAAACTTACTATAACAATTAAAGGAATTATAAAACGGTTATAAAAGAAGTTGTAAACATACTTTCTAGAATGATAATTTTTTAAAATAGCAAATAAAACAATTCCAAAACCAATATTGTAAATAACCCCTTTATAAAAACTAATTTTATATAAATCTACATTAAATCTTTGCATAAAGATGCTACTAAATACTGATGTAATGACAAAAACTAAATAAATTTTAATACTATTATTGAGTTTTTTAAATTCAAGTTTTTTATTAAAATCTAACAAACTTCCAACAATTAAAAACAATGCAATTGAACTAAAATCGGCAAATACAGAAAGCGAAAGATAAAAATGAAAAATTAATAAAACTATAGCCGAATATTTCCTTGTCTTGTTAAATAGCAACCCAAAAGGAAGTATCATTTCAATAAATAGTGTTGAAAATTGAATAATGCGCGACCAATTAGTATTTAGCACAAATTTTGAATTAATAAAATTTGAAATAGTATAATTATTTATCTCATTAACACAACTCACACAAGGATTTAAAAAATCAGAATTCAGTTTATGAAAACCTGTATAAAAGTAAATTGTAACAATAAAAATTC
>JAYTPS010000391.1:0-4525 GCA_043747155.1 Flavobacterium sp.
CTATAACATAATCGGCACTTTCAATCATGTCTTTATCGTGTTCTACAACCAAAACGGAGTTGCCAATATCACGAAGATTTTTTAAAGAATTTATCAATCGTTCGTTATCTCGTTGGTGCAAACCTATGCTTGGTTCGTCTAGAATATACAGCACACCAACTAGTTGCGACCCAATTTGTGTTGCCAAACGAATGCGTTGCGCTTCGCCACCAGAAAGTGATTTAGAACTTCGGCTTAAAGCCAAATAATTCAACCCTACATCTAATAAAAATTGTAATCTATCATTAATTTCTTTAAGAATTTCAGTGGCAATTGTTGTTTGTTTTTCAGATAATTTTGGTGGTAATTCTTTAAACCAAACCGTTAATTCTGAAATATCCATTGCTGATAATTCTGCAATATTTTGATTGTCAATTTTAAAGAAAAGCGATTCTTTTTTTAATCGTGAACCGCTACAAACTGGACAATTTATTTCGTCCATAAATTCTTTTGCCCAACGTTTTATGGCAGTTGAACTACTTTCGTCAAATTGATTTTTTATAAATTTAGAAATTCCTTCAAAATCAATTTTATATTCTTTAGTTACACCAGCAGATCTTGAAACTACTGAAAATTTTTCATTTCCACCATTCAAAATCATTTCCATTGCTTCGTCAGAAATTTTTTCTATTGAATCCGTTAATTTAAAATCATATTTTTCTCCAATAAGTTCTAATTGCTTAAATATCCAAGAACTTTTATATTCGCCAAGCGGAGCAAATCCGCCTTTATTTATTGATAATTTAGGATTTGGAATTATTTTTTTTCTGTTAATTTCGTTAATAATTCCCAATCCGTTACAATGATTGCAAGCACCTTTTGGAGAATTGAACGAAAATAAATTGGGCTCAGGATTTTGATATGAAATTCCG
Source organism: Flavobacterium sp. (assembly GCA_043747155.1). Lineage (GTDB taxonomy): Bacteria > Bacteroidota > Bacteroidia > Flavobacteriales > Flavobacteriaceae > Flavobacterium. The sequence goes on from JAYTPS010000391.1 coordinate 912, forward strand.
GTTGTTGGGCACATTAACGTTCTACTAAAAAAACGAACCTCATCACTTTCATTTTCAATAACCATCATAACATTTTCGCCATGATACATTGCCGTTTTTATACTTTCGTTTAATCGTTTATCTGTATCTTCATCATTTTCTACTTGTAATCTATCAATTACAATTTCAATATCGTGGGTTTTGTATCTGTCCAATTTCATGCCAGTTGTAATGTCAACAATTTTTCCGTTTACACGAACTTTTACAAAACCTTGCTTTGCAATTTGTTGAAATAATTCGGCATAATGACCTTTTCTTGCTCGAATAATTGGTGCTAAAACATTGATTCGTTTTCCAATAAAATTTTCTTTAATTAAGTCTTTTATTTGATCATCAGAATAAGAAACCATTTTTTCGCCAGTATTGTAACTGTAAGCGTCGGCAGCACGAGCAAATAATAATCTTAGAAAATCGTAAATTTCTGTAATAGTTCCAACGGTTGAACGTGGCGATTTACTTGTAGTTTTTTGTTCAATTGCAATTACTGGCGAAAGTCCGTCAATTTTATCAACATCTGGACGTTCTAGTCCTCCAAGAAATTGTCTTGCATAGGCAGAAAAGGTTTCAATATAACGACGTTGACCTTCGGCATAAATGGTATCAAATGCCAAAGATGATTTTCCAGAACCAGAAAGTCCAGTTATTACAACCAATTTTTCTCTTGGAATTGAAATGTCTATGTTTTTAAGATTGTGAACTCTTGCGCCTAAAACTTCAATTTTATTTTCGTTTTCTAACATTTTAGAAATTGTATATTGTATTGTTGTATAATGTAAAATGCATTTAAAAAAATGCCAAATGCAAAAGTACAATTTTGAAAGTAAATTTAAGTTACTCAGATTAGAAGAATTTGTTAAAGATTTTTATATTTGAAGAAAATAATAATAGCATCGAAAGATGCTGAAATAAATTCAGCATATATGAACATATTAGGAATTGGATCAAGAATAAAACATTCAGAATTTGGATTTGGAGTTGTAACCAATGTAACCTCTAAACATTATTGGGTTACTTTTATAGAAAACGGATTGGAAACTATTGATGTTGATAGCACTTTTGAAATCATTGAAGCTGTTGATGGTGAAGTAGATACAGTAAGTTTTTATGAAGTAGAAAAAACATTAAAAAACTTATTGCAAAAATGGAGTGATATTAGTCAAGTTGTTCCTATCGCAGATAAATGGAAAGGTGGAAAAATTGTTTTAGAACCAGGAACACCAACCTCTAACAAAGAAATTCCTATCGATACTTTTTTTCATAAAATTGTAATGGTAAGAGATAGAGTTCGAGTAATGGAACAAAAAATAAATTCAAGTAAATTGGATGAAGCCGAAAAAATAGAAATGCAACAATATATAACCAGAATTTATGGAAGTTTGACCACTTTTAATGTATTGTTTAAAAGTACTAATGATTATTTTGTTGGAGAAAAGACGAAGTGATTTTAATGGTTTTATTCAATAGTCATTTCTTTCAGTTGTTCACGATAAGCTACAAGAACAGAGACTTTAGAAAGTAATCCAAAGAATTTTCCGTTTTTTAAAACTGGTAAAATTGATTCATTAGTAGTTTCAAATTTATCCATAATGGTTTCCATTCCGTCATCGTGAAGAATTACTTCTTTAGGTTGCGATAAAACTTCTTTTATCATTGTAAATTTTATTCTAAACGGATTGAAAATTATTGGACGAATAATTTCAAAATCTACAACGCCAATAAGTTTATTTTTTTCGTCTAAAACTGGAACTAAATACTGATTGGATGTTGATAAATGTTCTATTAGATTTTCTAACGATTTATCTAATGAAATTGTTTTAATATCGGTTGCAACCAAATTTAAAAAATCGATACATTGTAAAATGTTTTTATCTTTATCGCTAGTAAAAACATCACCTTTATCTGCAAGTATTTTTACATCCATAGAATGTTTTTCAAATTGTTTAGAAACCGCATAACTTATTGAAGATACAATCATTAACGGAACCATTAAATTATAACCTCCAGTAATTTCGCCAATCAAGAAAATTGCTGTTAATGGTGCGTGAAATAATCCGCTAAGAATTCCTGCCATACCTACAATTGCAAAATTAGTTATTGGTAAATTATTAGTAATGCCAATTAAATTCATAGATTTTGCTACAAAAAAACCAAGATAAGAACCTACAAATAAAGATGGAGCAAAGTTGCCACCATTTCCACCAGAACCTAATGTTAATCCAGTTGCAAATGATTTTAATAACACAATCAAACCAACAAAAACCAATAAAAACCAAGGATTATTTTTCTTGCTTGCTAAAAAAGTATTTTCTAGTAAAACCTCTGGATGCGAAGTCGATAAAGCTTTTATACTTTCATAACCTTCTCCAAAAAGTGCTGGAAATAGTAGTATTAAAAGTGCTAAAATACTGGCACCAAATAATGCTTTTTTATAAACATTTCCTTTAAATTTACCGAAATAATATTCTACTTTTCTAAAATTTCTAGCGTGATAAACAGAAACCAATCCTGCTAAAATTCCGAGTAAAATATAATATGGAGTGTTATTATAATTAAAGTTTTGAACATTGTTAAAACTTAAAAGTACATCTTGACTTAACAATACTTTAGAAACCAAAGCGCCAGTTGCAGCCGAAATAATTATTGGAATAAATGCAGAAATACTTACATCGGTCAAAATTACTTCTACGGCAAATAAAACTCCAGCAATTGGTGCGTTAAATGCAGCTCCAATTCCTGCAGCAACGCCACAAGCAAGTAGTAACATTCTATCTTTTTGAGATAATTTATATTTTTGAGCAAAGTTAGATCCAAATGCTGCGCCAGTAATTACAATTGGACTTTCTAAACCTGCAGAACCACCAAGACCAACTGTTAATGAACTAGTTATGATTTGTGCATACATTTGTTTTTTGGGAATTATTCCACCTTTTTTTGCAACTGCATACAATATTTTGGAACTTCCTTTTTCTAATTCGCCATTTAAAACTCTTTTAACAACAAAAACGGTTAGCAAAATTCCAATAATGGGAAGAATAAAATTAAAGAAAGGAAACTTTAAAAAACCATTAATGTAATTGGCAAAAACAAATACATTGTGCGCAAAACTTTTAAGAATAATTACTGCAAAAGCACAAGAAATTCCAACTAAAACGCAAGATAAATAAATAAAATTTCTTTCAGACAAAAGTTGTTTGCATAAAAAAATTACAGCTTCAAATTTACTTGAAACTTTTCTAAATAATAATCTTATGATTGCAGAGAATTTGTTTGGCATTATACAACTTTGGAATTGCAAAAATAGTTATTTTAAATTTCTCAAAGCTTCTCTAGAACTTAAAGGTTTTAAATTAGTTGCATATACATACTCTTTAACTCCAATTGGATCAAATCTTGAATAATCTCGTAATGCCCAACCAATGGCTTTTTGAATAAAAAATTCTTTAGATTCTTTGTGTTTTTCACATTCAGATTTAAGTAAATCGAAATTTGTTTTTTCTTTATAACTTAACTGAAAAATAATTGCAGTTCGGTTTAGCCACCTATTTTGAGAATTTGAAAATCTCTCAATTACTTTC
>JAYTPS010000392.1:0-7495 GCA_043747155.1 Flavobacterium sp.
CTTACTCCATCCTTTTGTTCTTTCTGATTTATACTGAAATTTTGTTTAAATTTACGAAATGTAAACTTAAGGCGGTTTGGCGCAATTGGGGTTTTAGGCGAACTTTAAAGTTGGTTTTGTACTTGGAAGTTCGGTCTTAAATTTAAATATTTGGCTAACCAAATCCCCAACTGACGCCAAGCCACGAGACGTTATGAGCAAAACCCACGCAGAATCAAGAATCTAAAGCAATTTTAAGACAAAAAACGTCTTAAAATTGTGTTATTAAAAAAGCTTATAAAAGTCTAAATTTTAAACATGAATATTTACCTTGATAATAATATAGTAATTGACATTGAAGATGGAAATTACACAAGAGATGAAATTCTTTCGAAAATTGGAGAACCTCAATCACGAATATTCTATTCGTCAGTTCATCTAACAGAAGCCGATGAAATGATGGGAAATGACAAAGCGCAGAAAATAGCCAAAAGATGTCAAACAATTACAAATATAACTTCTAATAATTATTTACATCTTGATGCGAACACACACATTACCCATAAACAAATTGTAAAACCAGAAGAGATACTTAAACGACAAAAATACTGGAGCAAGAATTCTTCTTCCGGAACACTTCAAAAAGCTGAGTTAAGTAATGTTTCGCAAGAACAAAGAGTTGTATTTAGAGAATCTTTAGGAATTGATCCAAAGCAAATAAATAACTATTCCGCCAAAGAAGTTGTTGAGCAATTTGAAAAGAATAAAGATAAATTTGATAACATGAGCTTACCTGAATTTATCAATACTGCAACTATGTTTAAGTTAAAAAGACTTGCAACTATTGTGACTAAAATAGTTGCTACTTTCGAAATACTAGATTTAATAGGATATTGGAAAGACGTATATACTACAAAATCTGATTTTGCGCGCTCAAAGGATTCACAACATTGTCTTTCTGCATCGGTATGTAATTATTTTGTTTCTAATGACAAAAGAACTTGTAATAAAGCCAGACTAGTGTTTGATATTTTTGACATAAATACCAAAGTAGTTGATTCAAATGGGAAAGAAGTATAATAGTTTATGATATTACAGATGCTAAAACATTTTTTAAAGCTATTACTGGATCGGGTTTCATTTGTAAACTCTAGAGAATATCTTTTTTAAAAACGTTTTTTTTCAAAGTTTTCGGTATGTTTGATTTGGTCTATAACAAAAACAGCAACATTCATACAGCATGGGAAAGTTGTGCAACATGCTAAAAAAAACTGCTAAAATGATTATGATATACAAAAAAGATATACATTTGTAATATAAAAAAAAGTATATGAAAACAGTATCATTAAAAATAGACGATTCAATATTTGGAGAAACTGAAAAAATTCTTTCAAGAATTAGTATGCCTAGAAATAGATATATTAATGAAGCAATTAAATATTATAACAGGGTTCAAAAAAGACAGATTTTAGAAAAAAGACTTAAAACGGAATCAGAGTTAGTAAAAAAAGATTCTATGAATATTATAAATGAATTTGAAAAAATTGACTATGCAGATTAATCAATACGAAATTTGGATTGCAGACTTGAATCCTCAAACAGGAACAGAAGCTGGAAAAACAAGACCAGTTTTAATTGTCCAGACTAATTTATTAAACAAAATTCCGCATCCTTCAACAATTGTTTGTCCATTAACAACAAACATTCAAAAAGATTCAGATATTTTAAGAGTTCATTTAAAAAAAGGAATGGCAAGTTTACATGAGAATTGTGATATAATGATTGATCAAATCAGAGCAATTGACAATAAAAGATTAATTAAAAAGGTTGGAATTTTACCTTCTGAATTAATTGAAAAAATTAAAGAAAATATAGCTATAATTGTTGACTTAGATTAAAAGCACGATTGCACAACAAAGGTTTTATGCTATTGCTGCATTTGGGCTTATTTTGGACGCTTGGCCGTATATCTTTTTTCAATTTCATCACGATTTTCTTTTAAAAATTTTCGGTATATTTGTTTTTGCCAGTTATTAAATTACGTTATAATCGTAATCCTTGAAGAGTTAAACTCGATTATTCTAAACGAGATGAAAAATAATATACTCTATATTTTACTTTTTTCTATTCTGAAAATTTCAGCACAAGAGAAGATAGATTCAACTTTATTGGTTGATCGAAAAAAATATTTTGAATTAGGCGAAAAAACTTTAAAAAATTCAAACATTTACTATTCTTTAAGTTCATTTCATACATTTTGTTTTTTAAATGATATAAATTCTGAGACACAGAGTAATTATCGAATTATTGCTGGTAAAAAAATTGATTCTTTGTTAATTTTATTTCAAAAAAAGGAATTAAAAAAATGGAAAGGGAAATGCAAATTAAAACAGCTAACGACAACAAAATACAATTACGAATACATAGAAATAACAAAAACTGAGGTTAGGTTTTTTAATAAATTTTCTAAAACACCAATAAGAATTGAAAAAATTCAATTTGCTCCTTATAATAGTGGTGAATTATTAATTTCGTATTCCAGTCTATTATTTAAAAACAATGAGATTTGGGAGTTTAATATCATAAATTCTAAAAATGAGAAGCGTCTTGTAATTGAAGTTAAGAAAGATGAAAACGGTGAACAATGGTTTTTATTAGATGAAAGAGGAATTATAAAAGATCCTGTAGCACGAAAAATAGCGCTTGAAAAAGAAATCAGAACTTACTACATTCTAGAAAAATAACTTTATACAGCAAATTTTTGACGCAATTGGAGTTTTAGGCAAACTCCAAAGTTGGTTTCGCACTTTGAAATCTAGTGATGAAGTTCTATTTTGCAAAAAAGCCAATTAGAATAAGTTATGTCAGTCTGAGCTTGTCGAAGATTTTCTAATAAATTTTTGACTATACTAAATTAAGTAACTAAAAAAAACTAAAAACCTATTCCTACTTCTCACCCAACTTCCGTTCCAATTCTGCCTGAAACTCTTCCATAACAGGTTTCATGGTGCTTTCAGGAATATCGGCAATTCTAATATACATCAATCCATCAATTGCGTTATTAAAAAGAGGGTCAACATTAAATGCTACCAATCGTGCATTTTGTTTTATGTATTTTTTTATCAAAACAGGCAACCTTAAATTTCCAGGTTCTAGTTCGTCAATAATTTTATCAAATTTATTTAAATCGGCTTCGGCTTCATCAAATATAAAATCTTTATCAGCGTCTTTTAGTTTTACTTTAAACTCTTTTTTGGGATGAACATATTGCGCAATATAAGGATCATAATAATTAGATTTCATAAACTCTATCATCAACGACTTAGAAAAATCGGTAAATTGATTGCTAATACTTACACCGCCAAGTAAAAATTTGTGTTCAGGATAACGTAATGTTGTATGAATAATTCCACGCCATAGCAAGAACAAAGGCATTGGTTTTTGTTGGTATTCTTTTACAATAAATGCGCGTCCCATTTCAATCGAATTGTGCATCATTTCGTGCAACTCACTTTCAAATCTAAACAAATCATTTAAGTAAAAACCTTCCATGCCATATTTAGGAAATATCTCTGAACCCAATCCCATTCTATATGCACCAGCAACTTTATTGGCCTCTTCATCCCACAAAAACATGTGACGATAATATTGGTCATATTTGTCTAAATCTATCGATTCGTTTGTTCCTTCGCCAATTTCTCTAAATGTAATTTCTCGCAACCTTCCAATTTCATGAAGTACATTAGGAATTTTATTGGCTTCGGTAAAAAACACTTCATAATTTTTACTCTGAAAAAAACGGCAATCAGATTTTCTTAATTCGTCAACTTCCAAAATCATTTTTTCTTGACTGGCAGCTGTAACAATTTTTTTAGGGGTTTTTGGTAATTTTAAATTAGGCACGTGCAAAGATTTGCTTTCTTTATTAAAAGAATTTGCCAGCATATAAGTTTTTTTTCTTAAAAACTCTGAGTATTCTTCTATTGTTTTATACTCATTTTGTTCTGCAATAGAAATTGGTTTTCCAATTCTAACTTTAATAACTCTATCTTTTTGCGAAAACAATTCAGATGGAAGTTTTGCCGTTCTCATGGTATCATCAATTTTTGATAAAAAATAAAACAAGCGACTGTTTTTGGCATGAAAATAAATGGGTACAACAGGAACTTGAGCTTTTCTAATCACTTTTATAGCACCTTCTTCCCAAGGTTTATCAACAACTAGTTTTCCATCTTTATAGGTTGAAACTTCTCCTGCAGGAAACATTCCAAGTGGTTTCCCATCACTCAAATGACGAAATGTTTCCTTTAGTCCAACCACACTAGATTTTACATTTTTATGGTTTTCAAAAGGATTTACAGGCATTATATATTTTTTCAATGGCTCAATTCGGTGCAGTAAAAAATTGGCAATTACTTTAAAATTTGGTTCTTTTTCGAGCATTAATTTCAATAGTAAAACACCATCAATTCCTCCAAGTGGATGATTAGAAATGGTAATGTAGGCACCATCTTTGGGTAATCTTTTTAAATCTTCTTCTGGAATTTCAAATTTTATTTCTAAATCTTTAAGTATTGCATTTAAAAATTCAACATCTTTTAAATGCTTGTTTCTATCGTAAACTTTATTTAAAGTAGAAATTTTAAGCACCTTCATTAACAACCAGCCAGCAAAAGTACCAAAAACACCATACTTATCGGCATTTATAGATTTTGCAACTTCTTTGGCGGTGACTAAACCCATTTAGTAATGTTTTTTTTGAACAAGAAACAAAGATAGTAATTCTATTGAATTTTCATCACAATTAATTTATTCAAATGGTTTATAAAATGGTTTATAAAATGGTTAAAAACTTTAAAACTTTAAAAAAAAACAATTTAGTTTTTAAGTACTTTTGAAAAACTATAAAAACACACTATGAGAATCATTTCTTACAATGTAAATGGCATAAGAGCTGCAATTACAAAAGGATTTTTAAATTGGTTGGAACAAGCCAATCCTGATGTTATTTGTCTTCAAGAAATTAAAGCCAACGAAGATCAAATTCCTACTAACGAAATTACTGCTGCAGGTTATCCGTTTCAATATTATTTTTCGGCAACCAAAAAAGGGTATAGCGGTGTTGCTATTTTGAGTAAAATAGAACCAAAGAAAATTCTTTATGGAACCGGAATAGAATCTATGGATTATGAAGGAAGAAATATTAGAGCCGATTTTGAAGATATTTCTGTAATGAGTTTGTACTTACCATCTGGAACCAATATTGATAGATTAGGACACAAGTTTAACTATATGGATGAGTTTCAACACTACGTTAACAAGCTAAAACTTGAAACTCCAAATCTTGTTATCTGTGGCGATTATAATATTTGTCACGAAGCAATTGATATTCATGACCCAATAAGAAACAAAACCGTTTCGGGATTTTTACCCGAAGAACGTTCTTGGATAGATTCTTTTATGAAATCTGGATTTGTTGACAGTTTTCGCCATTTTAATAAAGAACCCCATCAATATTCTTGGTGGAGTTATCGTGCCGGAGCAAGAGCTAACAATAAAGGTTGGAGAATAGATTATAATTTGGTAAGCGAAAATTTAAAACACCGAATGACACGTGCAGTTATTTTGCCAGAAGCAAAACATTCAGACCATTGCCCAATTTTGGTAGAGATAGACTAACAAGTAAAACAGAAGTACTTTTATAAAAACCCAAAACGACAAACAATAAAAAACAAAAAAATGATTAAAAAAATTTCAATATTAGTAGTGATTTTAATAATATCTACATCTTGTGTTTCAAAAAAAATATACAACGATTTAGAAAATAAATATGCTGATTTAAAAAAAGAAAACAGAAATTTATCTGACGGAAACGAAGATTTGCTTAAAGCTAAAAATCAATTAGAATTAGATTCAAATGCTCAAAAAACAGAATTAGATAAACTTAAAGCACAACGTGATAAATTACAAGCAGATTATACAGCAAGTAGTAAAAATCTAAAAACACTACAAGCTTCCTACAATGCATTAGAAAAAGACAGCAACGAAGCTTTAACAAGTAATATTAATAAAAACAGAGAACTTCTCGCACAACTTGAAGCCAAAGAAAAATCGATGGCTGCAGAGCAAGACCGATTGAATAAATTGAAAGCTGAACTAGATTCTAGCTCTAAACGATTGAGCGAGCTAGAATCTTATATTGCCGCCAAAGATGCAAGCATGAAAAAACTGAAAGAAACACTTTCTAAATCATTAAAAGCATTTGAAGGTAAAGGATTAACTGTTGAACAGAGAAACGGAAAAGTCTATGTTTCTATGGAAAATAAATTATTATTTGGAACTGGTAGTTGGGCAGTTGGTGCAGAAGGAAAAACTGCAGTGGTAGCTGTTGGAAAAGTATTGAGTGATAATCCTGAAATTTCTGTACTAATTGAAGGTCATACCGATGATGATAAAATTCTTGGAAGTATTGGTGGAGGTATTGAAAATAATTGGGATTTATCAACCAAAAGAGCAACAGCAATTGTTACTATTCTTTCAGAAAACAAAGCTGTAAAAAAAGAAAATCTTACTGCTGCAGGTCGTGGAGAATTTGCACCATTAATTAGCAATGATACACCAGAAGGCAAAGCTAAAAACCGTAGAATAGAAATTATATTAACACCAAAGCTTGACGAAATCTCTAAAATGCTTAATGAGCTTTAGAAAATTTAAAGTTGTTTGAGTATTTAAACTATTTTAAAGTTTAAAATCTTAGTCATAAATTTATTCATTATTATGCAAAAACTAAATAAATTATTATCAGAATTAGAAAGTAATATTCCTAATCTTGAAAAAAGCAATTTGTCAATTTCTAAAGCAAATGTTGGCTGGCAAATAGACCATTGCCTGATAGTATTGTCTAGAATTACAAGTGCGCTAGAAAAATCGAATCCAGAGGAATTTAAACCTAAATTTAATTTTAAAAGATTTATGGTTTTTACAACCAATACCATTCCTAGAGGAAAAGCTAAAGCCCCAGAAGTTGTTTTGCCTGTTGGAGAAATAACCGAAAATTTGTTGAGAGAAAAATTAGAAAAAGTTAAAGAAAAGATTTTAAAAATTGAAACTTTTCATAAAAACAGTTTTTTTGCACATCCATATTTTAATGATTTGAATGTAAAACAAACTCAAAAATTTTTAATTCTACACACAACACATCACATTAAAATTATTAGAGATATTGTAAAAACATAACTTTAGATTTTAATTTTTGAGAACTTTTTTAATTTTAACTTTGAAGCCACTAAAAATTTAGTTTTTTTATAAAATGAAGTATACCAATTTACCAAATACCACTATAAAAGTTAGTGCCATTTGTTTAGGAACAATGACTTTTGGCAATCAAAATAGCGAATCCGAATCGCATTCGCAGTTAGATTACGCATTAGAAAGAGGAATTAATTTTCTTGATTCGGCAGAAATGTATCCAATTGGTGGAAACGAACATATTTTTGGAAAAACAGAACAATTTATT
>JAYTPS010000393.1:0-2224 GCA_043747155.1 Flavobacterium sp.
ATTACTAGGAGTAATTCCAAATGCACCATTAAAATATAGTTTTTGGGTAATTAATCTAATTAAATCTGATGCACCTGGAGCATCGTTAACCGTAAAACCAGATATTACTGTAGAATTTAGAGATTCTAATAATATATTAATTAGTACAATTACAACTGGATTTATTCCTGTTACTAGTGCAACTTCTGTACCAAATGGTGATTGGTATAACTTTACAGCTACATTTATACCAACAACATCAGATATAAATGTGGTTTTTAGAAATAATCAGCCAGGCGGAAATGGAAATGACTTAGCCATTGATGATATTTTAATTACTCAAAGTTTAAATGATACAGATCAAGATGGTGTTGCAGATGTATTAGATCTAGATTGTGATAATGATGGTATTGGTGATATAATTGAAGATGGTTGGGAAATTTACAGCAATGGAAAAGATACTATGGATTTAACAGCATCCTCTTGGATTGACTACAATGGAAATGGTTGGAGTGATGCATCTGAATCTTACTATGCAACTTTATTACCTAAAAATTATGATAACGATGCTACACCTAATTACATTGATTTAGATTCAGATAATGATGCCATTTTTGATGTAGATGAAGCAAGTTTGTTAAACGGTGATGGAGACGTAAATTGTGATGGTTTAGGAGAAGGTACAGATATTGATAAAGATGGAATTTTATCTTCATTTGATGCTTATGTTGGTTTTGGAAATACTTCTAAACCATTACCAATAAACACTTTGGCAACAGACAGTTATGATTTTATAAAATTGTCATCCAAAACCAATGGCGCATTTGATATAAACAAAACATTATATGCCAATTTAGACACCAATTTTGATGGAAAAATTGATACAACTACTGATATTGATAAAGATGGACTTATAGATTTATTTGACACCAATACAAACTATTTTGGATCTCCAAGAAACATAGAAAAAAAATTGTATCTTGACTTTGATGGAAGAAACGATTATGGAGAAGCTTCTTCTGTAATTAGCGGATTATCCTCTGCATCTATAATGGCATGGATAGATTTAAACAGTGATTTTAATGCTACAGGTGTAATTTTTGGACAAGATAAATTTCAACTTCGTGTAAACGCTTCCAATAATCTTGAAGTTATTGTTAAAAATACAACTTTAACATTTAGCTCAGTAAGTTTAAATAAAAAACAATGGTATCATGTAGCAGCAACTTATGGTTCTGGTTCAATAAAACTATATTTAAATGGTCTTCTAGTTGCAACTCAAAGTGTCTCTGGACCATTAGATTTAGATACATCATTATTAACAATTGGTAAAAATCCAATTGCCAATAACAACTATTTTAAAGGAAAAATTGATGAAGCTAGATTGTTTAATGTTGCACTTACAGAACAACAATTACAAAGAATGGTTTACCAAGAAATTATTAATTTTGGTGGAGAAGTTAGAGGAGAAATCATACCTAAAAACATAGAAACACTACCTTATGCTAATTTACTTCGTTATTATAGAATGGATGTTTATAAAAATGATATAATTGATGATTTAACTACGGCTGGATTTGATACTACTACAGGTTTAAAAATTTACAATAATAAAGTTATATGGTATCAAGAAGCACCAATGCCATTTATTACAGAGCGCGAAGGCGACTTTGCCAAAGCTGCAGATAATTCTATAAAAAATATTAGAGGAATGGATATTATAGATTATGATTGGTCTATTGTTCATGTAAAACATGACATTACAGAATTTACAAACAATACCGATTTAGGAATGCTTGTAGATGCAGGAAAAACAATTAATCTAAATAACGATAATAAAATTCAAAATAATTGGTATTTAAAACTTGATGGAAAAATAGATTTAAATGGTAAATCGCAACTGGTTCAAACAATTAATAGTGATTTAGATGTTACAAGTGCTGGTTTTATAGAAAGAGATCAAAAAGGCCAATCCAATCTTTTTAATTATAATTATTGGTCTTCTCCTGTTGGAACAATTAACAATACAACCAATAATAACTCTTACACTGTTGGTAATGTTATGAAAGATGGTACAACGGCAACTCCACAAAACATTACTTGGACAACAGGATACAACGGAAGTCCTACAAGCCCAATTACATTAAGTAGTTCTTGGATTTATAAATTTCAAAATTTATCTGGAGTGTATGCCAATTGGCAATCTGTTGGTATATCTGGAGTATTAAATGCCGGACAAGGTTTT
>JAYTPS010000394.1:0-7948 GCA_043747155.1 Flavobacterium sp.
GCCTTTTTTTTTACAACATCTTTTGCATAAAAACTGAATGCAACCATCTATCAAATTTAAAACCAGAATCTTTTATTGTGCCAACAATTTCAAAACCAAATTGTTGGTGAAACTCAATACTTTTTTCATTCTCAGAATCTATAACACCAATCATAGTGTGTAAACTTTGTTCTTTGGCAAGTGCAATTAATTCTTCAATTAAAAGTTTTCCAATTCCTTTTCCAATATAATTTTGATGTGCATAAACCGAATGTTCTACGGTAAATTTATAAGCTTCGCGAAATCTGAACTCACTGTAAAAACCAAAACCAACCAAAATTTCATTTTCTGTGGCAACAATTACAGGATAACCTTTTTTTAATTTATCATCAAAAATAGCAATTTGATTTTCTAAAGTTCTAGTTTTATAATCATACAATGCTGCAGAATTTAAAATATTATAATTTATAATCTCTAAAATTGCAGGTGCATCTTCAACTTTGTAAGTTCTAATTTTTAATTTCATTGCTCAAAAATAACACATATCAAGCATTTAAAAAAATCTTTTAAGCTTTGATTTTTTGTGTTTCAAAAAACTATAATAAATCATTACGACTTTGTTTATAAACTTTAAAAATAATAATTATTTACTTCGTAACTTTGTAAAAAAAACTTTGAGTCTTTGTGCCTTTGTGGCAAAAATAGCTGTAAATGAAATACCCAAAAATAGAATTAGCTCAAGCAATAATTGAAATTTTTCGAATTAAAGAAATTCAGCATATAGTTATTTCTCCAGGATCAAGAAATGCACCATTAACTATTGGATTTGTAAACAATTTATACTTTAAATGTTATAGCATTGCAGATGAGCGTTGTGCAGCATTTTTCGCACTCGGAATTGCACAGCAAATTAACAAGCCAGTTGCAGTTGTATGTACTTCGGGATCAGCATTATTGAATTATTATCCAGCATTTGCCGAAGCATTTTATAGTGAAATTCCTTTAATAGTACTGTCGGCAGACAGACCTAAAGATAAAATTGATATTGGCGACGGACAAACTATAAGACAAGAAAATGTTTTTGTAAATCACTCACTTTTTAATGCCAATTTAAATGAATTTCAATCAGAAGAAAATGATTTTTTAATTAACGAAGCAATTACTGTTTCTTTAACCAAAAAAGGACCAGTTCACATAAATGCTCCATTTGAAGAACCACTTTATGAAACTGTTTCTGAAATTTCTGTAAATGCAAAAATAATTAATAATGCAACAGTAAATTATGAAGTTGATAACCTTACAAAGTATATTGAAAATTGGAATTCAAGTAAAAAGAAATTAATTATTATTGGTGGTTTATTTCCAAACGCAATTGAACAAAAGCACTTAGATTTTTTTGGAAATGATAATTCGGTTGTTGTAATGACCGAAGTTACATCTAACACACATCATCAAAATTTTATTACCAATATTGATTCTATAATTACTCCATTTTCTAATGAGGATTTCCTTGAATTTCAGCCAGATATTTTGTTGACTTTTGGAGGAATGATTGTTTCTAAAAGAATAAAAACTTTTTTAAGAAAATATAAACCCCAGCAACATTGGCACATTGATGAGTTACGTGCTTATGACACATTTGGTTGTTTGACAAAACATTTTAAAGTTTTACCAAATGTGTTTTTTAATAATTTTATTCAAAAAATTGTTGAAATTGAGAGTAATTATCAATTTAAAAATTTAAAAATTAGAGATTTACGTTTGCTAAAACATAAAGAATATTTAAATAAAATTGCGTTTACTGATTTAAAAGCTTTCGACATTATTTTACCAAAGTTACCTTCACAATGTCAATTGCAAATTAGTAACAGTTCGGCAATTAGATATTCACAATTAATTTCTATAAATCCAAATATTGAAGTGTTTTGCAATCGTGGTACTAGTGGTATTGATGGAAGTACTTCAACTGCAATTGGAGCATCAACAGTTAGCAATAAACCTACAGTTTTAATTACTGGCGATATTGGTTTTTTATATGACAGTAATGCGTTATGGAACAATTATATTCCTAAAAATTTCAAAATAATAGTAATAAATAATGGTGGTGGTGGAATTTTTAGAATTCTTCCGGGTCATGATGAAACTCCAATTTTTAATACTTTTTTCGAAACATCACATTGTCTTACAGCTGAGAGTTTAGCCAAAATGTACAGATTTGAGTATAACATTGCAAGTACTGAAGAATCATTAAAAAAAGGTTTAGAAGCAATGTATTCTCAAAATGAAAAACCTTACTTATTAGAAGTTTTCACTCCTACTTTAGATAACGATAAGGTTTTATTACAATATTTTAATGAGTTGGAATAACCTTTATATGTAAATTTAAAACATGAAAAAATTTATATCAATATTGTGTTTAATCCCAATAATCACTTTTTCACAAAACAAACAAAAAGAGAAACTTTCTGTTGATTTTGCAACAGGAGTTTATTCGAATTTTAAAAAGTGAAAAGAAAATGGGATTGCAGTAGGTTCTGAAGTCACTTTTAAAGATAGGCATCTAATTTACAGCGCCAATTTGTTTGTTGGATAAGAATTAGTAAAAACTTAAATAATAGAGATAGTTATTTCCAAGCTTTTTTAGAATCTGATATATTAATTGGGAAAGCGTTTGATCTCTCTAAGTCAATATCAATTCAATTAGAAATTGGAATTGGATATTTGCACTTAACAAATCATTTTCAAGAAGATAAAAAACATTTAATTTCATTACCATTGCAAATGAAAATTTTATTCTTTAATAACAATGACATTTCAGTTGGTTTAATTCCTAAAGTAAATATTAACAAAACTCAAAATAATTATTATCTTTTTTTTACTGTTAATATTAAACCTTAATTGGTCATTATAATTTAATTATTTATGCAACTTCCAATACCGTTTGCCATAATCACAAAAAATTTCTTCGCCTAATTTTATTTTTCTAATGGCAATTAAACAAACATTATCATCTTCATCTAAGGTTATTTTACAATTATTTTTAAACTCTGATTTTGTAAAACCACTTGCATCATTGGCAAATTTAGCAAAACAATACGTGTTTTTACAATCTAAGATGCTTCCGTTTAAAAGATTCATAAAATATTGATTCGCTTCATTTTTAGTTCTTAGTTCAGATTCGGTATTGGATAAAATTTCACCTTTAAAAACCGAAATTATTTCATCTTTATAGATATCAATTGCAGTAAATAATCCGTTTCCAGAATTTAAAAGTTGCGAAGTTTTTACATATAAATAATCTTCTTCTTCGGCTTGAATGTTGTTTTGATTGGTTTTTAGCATTTTACTATATAAAGATTCAAATATAATCAATTTCATAATATTCAATTTATTGATAGTTTACAATTCCTGATTCATTTTTGTACCTTTGTAAAAATTATTCGCACAATATGAAAATTGGTCAATTTAATTCATTAATAATAGATAGAGATACCAAAGTTGGTTTATTTCTTACAGATGGAAAAGAAGATGTTTTATTACCCAATAAATATGTTCCAAAAGTATTTGAAATTGGCGAAGAAATAACAGTTTTTGTTTATCTTGACCATGAAGAAAGACCTGTTGCAACAACACTTATACCTTACATTTTTTTAAACGAATTTGCACTTTTAAGAGTAAATTACATCAATCAAGTTGGTGCTTTTATGGATTGGGGAATGGAAAAGGATATTTTAGTTCCATTCAAAGAGCAAGCACGACCAATGGAAAAAGGAAAACGCTATTTGGTTTTTCTTTATATGGATGAAAAAACCAATAGGTTAGTGGCATCAAGCAAGACCAATCAGTTTTTAAACAATGAAACTATTTCTGTAGAAAAAGGTGAAGAAGTTGATTTAATAATTTCACACATAACTGATATTGGAATTAATGTCATTATCAACCAAATTCACAAAGGTTTAGTTTACAAAGATGAAGTTTACAACGATTCTATTAGAACTGGCGATAAAATTAAAGGTTACATAAAATTGGTTCGTCCCGACGGAAAAATTGATGTAACATTAAGCAAACAAGGTTTTGAAAACATTGAACCAAATTCAGAAATTATTCTTAATGAGTTAAGAGCAAGTAGAGGTTTCTTACGATTAAATGACAATTCAAGTCCCGAAGACATAAGAACAGTTTTAAAAATGAGTAAAAAAACCTTTAAAAAAGCAATTGGTGTTTTGTATAAAGAAAAATTAATCGAAATAAAAGAGGATGGAATTTATCTTGTAAAAGTTTAAATATAGAATTGTTTAGATAATTTCAATTTTAGGATTTATTTTTCTAATTTCTTCAAGAAAAACATCACTTTTTATTGGTGATATGAACAAATCGTCAAAAGTGTTATAAGTAATTATAAAACCTTTAGTATCTAATGCAGGTTTCAAAGTAACCGGAACATATAAACCTGAATGTCGTTTTATTTTTTGAATTTTTTCTATATCTATTCTTCCTCTAAATGGTCCAGAACGATACAATAAAAAATGTCTTTTTATAACATATCTAGTATCAACCAATACCCAAACTATAAATCCAATTACCAATAAAAGTAATATTACTGGAAGTATTGTTAAATTTCCTTCTTTAAATCCTAAAATCAAAACTACAATCATAAACACTACAATTCCCCATAAGAAAAGCACTGTAAAAGTATTTTTAGTTGACAAAAATCTATTCATTACTATATTTTATAAACCTAATTTTGATTTTGAAGCTTTGGTTAAACCATCTTTGTGCATTAAAACAGAAATACTTTTTAATCTTACATAAGCAACACTCATATATATAAAACCTTCTTTTCCAGATTTATTTCCCCAAGAATTTTTTACTTTATAATATATTTTTCCGGTCTGGTCTTTTACTTTTCCAACAATATGCATTAAATGATCATCTGTAGTTGTAAAGTTTTCAAATTCGGCTTGGCGATATTCGGCTGAAATATTTTTTTCAGGTTTAATTTCTGTTAAAATTAATTTTGCATCAGATTCATTCTCTGGAATAACAGCAATACCATTATTACCTGAAAAAGTACTTTCGGAAACATCACAATCTAATGCGATTGTGTATTCATTATCTATTGCATTATCAATGTTTTGAATGTATTCATCTAAAGGTAAATTATAAAACATTCCATTAGAAAAATTATCTGCAATATCTAATATAAATGGTTTGTAATAATTTTCATTTGTAAAAGATGAAATGGTTACATAATCTGTAGTTTTCAACTTTGTCATTTCTAAAAAACTCTTTGGAGAATATTTGGTTCCTTCATAAGTAAATTCTGAAATATTTTTTCCTAAATAAACATCTAAAACTGAATTTACAGCTTCTTTCCATTGTGGAGATAATTTTTTTCCTGGATTTGTAACATAAGTTTTTAACATCGATTCTATAACAGCAGTCATTTCAGCATGATTATATTCTTCATCTATAGCAATTTTACCAGAATAAGCACTTTGAGGTACAATACCAAAATCTGAGGCACTATTTATTACATCATGAGCTAAACCACCTTCGCCAAACTGCGATTTTCCTTGTCTCATTACATAATTCCATGCTTTTTTAGGATAAGTATTTCTAACATTATACATTTCAGATAAGTCTATACGCTTTCCAATAAGACGATTAATTTCGGCTTCAAGAAACGAAGTTGTTGAAAAACTCCAACAAGTTCCTGTATTACCTTGAGAAATTACTGGATTTCCTATATAGGATATTACAGTTTGAAATTGATAGGTTTGAGCAAAACTTCCAAAACCAAGAGAAAGTAAACTGATGCTGAAAATTATGTTTTTCATAATGAAATAAAAGTATTTATGCTGTTTAAATTTAAATTTTCGTTTATTTTTACGCTAAAATAATACAAATTATTTTCACAATCGATTTTTAATAAAAAAATAGTTTTATCAATGAGTGCAATCAATTGGGTAATCGTAAAAGAATTTGAAGATATTACTTATAAAAAGTGCAATGGTGTTGCAAGAATTGCATTTAATAGACCAGATGTTAGAAATGCTTTTAGACCAAAAACTACTGCCGAATTATTACAAGCTTTTCACGATGCTCAAGAAGATATTTCTATTGGTGTAATTTTACTTTCGGCTGAAGGACCAAGTTCTAAAGATGGAATTTGGTCGTTTTGTAGCGGTGGCGATCAAAAAGCTCGTGGTCATCAAGGATATATTGGCGATGATGGTTATCATAGATTAAATATTTTAGATGTTCAGCGATTAATAAGGTTTATGCCTAAAGCTGTAATATGTGTTGTTCCGGGTTGGGCAGTTGGTGGCGGACACAGTTTGCATGTAGTTTGCGATTTAACTTTGGCAAGCAAAGAACACGCTATTTTTAAACAAACCGATGCCGATGTAACTAGTTTTGATGGCGGTTATGGTTCGGCATATTTAGCCAAAATGGTTGGCCAAAAAAAAGCAAGAGAAATCTTTTTTCTAGGAAGAAATTATTCGGCTCAAGAAGCTTTTGAAATGGGAATGGTAAATGCAGTCGTTACACATGATAAACTTGAAAGTACTGCATACGAATGGGCACAAGAAATTTTAGCCAAATCGCCAACATCAATAAAAATGCTAAAATTTGCAATGAATTTAACAGATGATGGAATGGTTGGACAACAAGTTTTTGCAGGCGAAGCAACAAGACTGGCCTACATGACTGATGAAGCTAAAGAAGGTAGAGATGCATTTTTAGAAAAACGCAAACCCAACTTTGACAAAAAATGGTTACCATAATTTAGAAATTAGTTACTAATAAAAAATAAATGGAAAATTTTACAAACGAAACAATAGATACCAAGCAACTTCCTAAATTTGAAGAGGTTGAATTAACTTCTTTACATCCAAAATATTTAAAAGTGGTAGTAATAAATTCTTTTATATTTATTGCAATTTTAGTACTATGTTATTTTATATTATTGTTTTTTGAAACAGAAAACATTTCAACTAAATTATCAATTCAATTAGCGATTGCAACCGCAGTAGTTTCTATTTGTGTTTTGCTTTTTTCGATAATAGGTTACAAGAAAAAAGCATTTGCATTTAGAAATCATGACGTAATTTTTAGAAGCGGAGTTGTAGCAACCAACACAATGGTAATTCCTTATAACAGAGTGCAACACGTAGCTTTACATGAAAGTTTTATATCAAGATTTTTTGGACTTGCCAAAGTTGAAATTTTTACCGCCGGTGGAAGTTCAAGTGATATAGAAATTCCAGGTATTGAAAAAGAAGAAGCCGAAAATATAAAACAACTTTTGATGGGTAAAATTCAAAAACAATTATAATGGAAGTCAACTTCAATCAGCCACAACGTCAATCTTCTATTGGAGTTTTAGTTATGTTTATTGATTCTTTGCAAAAATTTTCAAGAGCTTTTTTGCCTATTTTATTAATTTGGTTTTTTAAAGCTAAAGATTTAAATAAAATTTACATTCCACTAGGAATTATTGCTTTATTACTCATTATCGGATTAATTGCTTATTTTAGATATTTAAATTTTACCTTTTATATTGATGATAAAAATGATGAGTTTATTGTAAATGATGGAATTATTAATAAAACAAAAACAACAATTCAACTTGATAAAATTCAGCAAGTAAATATTCATCAAAATTTAATTCAACGGCTTATTGGTGTTTATGCACTAAGTGTTGATACTGCGGGTAGTGATAAAAAAGAAGGAAATATTAAAGCAATTTCGCATTCTATGGCATTGGCTTTAAAATCTAAATTATTAGAAAATGAACTTAACAAAGAACTAATTTTTAATGATGTTTTAAAATCGGAAGAAGTAAGTGAGTTTAAAACTGAAGCAATACCATTTCTTAAAATTAATTTTTTGAGTTTAATAAAAGTTGGCATTACATCTAATTATGTAAAAAGCATTGGATTAATCTTAACTTTCTTTTTTT
>JAYTPS010000395.1:0-4202 GCA_043747155.1 Flavobacterium sp.
GAATATTCAAAACAGATTTTTTTTTTACAAACCTTTTAAAACATCAATAAAGCAATTAATATCTTCTTCAGTATTATAATGACTAAACGAAATTCGCAAACTTGGTTTCTTTAAATCCTCTATAGATAACATTTCTGCCAATACATGAGATGGTTTTATACTACCGCTTTGACAAGCACTTCCTCTTGAAACTGCAATTCCTTTAATATCTAAATTAAATAAAATCATTACAGTTTTTTCTTCTGAAAATGGTAATAAAACATTTAAAATATTATAAAATGTTTCAGTTCCGTTTATTTTAATTTCAGGAAAATTAAATTGCAATTTGGAAATGCAATAGTTTTTTAATTCCGTAATATAATCACGTTCTTTATCTAAATTATTATAAGCTAATTCAATAGCTTTAGACATTCCTACCACTTGATGAACTGCTTCTGTGCCAGCACGAAGTCCTTTTTCTTGTTCGCCACCATAAATCATGGGTTGCATTAAAATTCCTTTTTTAATAAAAGCAAATCCAATACCCTTTGGACCATGAAATTTATGTGCGCTAGCAACTATAAAATTAACTAGAGATTCATTTAAATTAAATTCAGTTTTACCAATTGATTGCACTGTATCACAATGAAATAACGTAGAGTGTTGATGGCAAATTCTACTAATTTTGTCAATATCTAAAACACAACCAGTTTCATTATTTACATGCATTAAAGTCACAATAGTTTTTATATCAGATGCAAGTAATTTAACCAAATCTGTACTATCAATTTCGCCGGAAGGCAAAACTTTCACATATTCAACTTCAATTTCGAATTCTTTTTGCAAATTTTGAACTGTATACAATGTTGCATGATGCTCAACTTTGCTTGTAATAATTCGTTTAACACCCAAATTACTAACAGCATTTCTTAATATCCAATTCGTTGCTTCGGTTGCATTGGCAGTAAATACAATTTCTTGAGAAGAACAACCTAAACATTTTGCAATAGTTTTTCTAGAAGTTTCAAGTGCCGTTTTGGCACTTCTACCATAACTGTGAGAAGATGAAGGATTTCCGAAGTCTGATTTTAAAACCAACATTATTTCATCAATCACTTCTTTTCGTAATGGAGTTGTGGCAGCATTATCTAGATAAACTTTTTTCATTTTACAAATATAAAACTCTTCGTTAATTAAATGATAAATAGAATGATTAATGCATAAAATTTCTATTTTTGCTATAAATACTTAAAAAATGAAAAAAATAATTGGATTATTTGCAATACTGCTAATTTTAAATGGTTGTGACGATGGTAATTTAACTATTGAAACAATCAATTTTGAAGATATAACTGCTGTTAAATGTACCAATAGTGATGTTGTTTATAAAATTAAAGAAAACGAAGCATTGATACTAGAAATTCCAGCCAGTTCATTTATTAATGAGCCAACAGCAGCAGGAATTACAAGAAATGTTATAATAAATGAAACCAATAAAGTTACTTATCGTTCTTATGCAGGAACTATTGCAACAGCTAATATATGTGACTTGGTTCAGCCAAGTACACCAGATATAATAGAGGAATGGAAAGCGATTTCTGGAACAATAGAAATTACAACAACCGCCAATGTGGTTCCAAATACAACTTCTACAGCTGGAAATGCTACAAAAATTACTGGTTACACTCATAATATTATATTTAAGGGAATAACTTTTGATAAACCAGGAGTTGATCAATTATATGAAAATTATCCTTTTGGAAATTATGTAAAAAACATAACTCCTTTACCATTTTCATTTGATGAAGATGCAGATAAATGTACTTCTAGCAACATTGTTTATAATTTTAGCGGAAGTGAATCATTGGTTTTAGATATTCCTCCATCTTTTTTTCCAGCAACTAGCGGAACACAAACTGGACTTGTTAGTGCAACCAATAAAGTAACTTATAAATTTTATGAATCGGCTTTAAACTCAAGTTACTTTTGCACTTCGCCAACGCCAACAACACCGGTTTTAAAAGAACAATGGAATGCCAATTTCGGAGTAACTGGTGTTAGTGGAATTATTGAAGTAACTACAACAACATTTGGAACCGGTTTTAAACATACGATTCGATTAAAAAAAGTAACTTTAAAGAAAGGTTTAAGTGAATTTTACTTAGGTGATGATTATTTATATGGAAGTTTTATCAATTAAAAACTATGCTAAATTAAAAAAATCCTGTTAAACAAATTTGTGTAACAGGATTTTTATTGCTCAATAGGTATCTACTTATGAGTGTTTTGTTTAATATAAACTTCGGTTGCACCCAAACCATATTTTTGATAATTGGCATCTTGAAAAGAAATTTGTTCAAATCGTTTTAGCATAAAATCTAGCTCAGCTTTCAAAATTCCTTCGCCCACACCATGAATAAAAACTATCTTTGGAATACGATTTTTTATGGCGAATTCTATGTGGCGTTTTGCAGTTTCTGTTTGCAAATTTAAGATGTCATAATTGCTTAAACCATACTTGTTTTTTACCAATTTTTCAATGTGTAAATCAAATTCAGGAATGCCTCTTTCTACTTTTTCTAGCTTTTTATGCAACTCGATTTGCTTTCGTGTAAGTTGTAAATCTAATTTTTGCTTATCTAAATTATTACTTGAATTGAAATAATCTAAATTACTGGTTTTGTTTATTTTAATTAACTCATTGACAAAATATGTCATCAAAAAATTTTCAGTAGTTTCTATAGTTATTTGATCTTTTTCGACCTTAACCACCACTCCATCAATTGCTTCATCAAGTACAGAAACCTCATCGCCAATATTAAATATCTTTACCATCTTTATCTTGATTTTTACTTGGAAGTTTAGAGCTGAATTTCATCATGCCAAACATAAAAACTATAACGGCAATTGCGGTAATAAATACATTAGGTTTTTCTTTAGTTTGATTATAAAAAGCTATAAAAAACGATACTATAATAAGTACAAATAAAAACTTCCTCATTAGTTAAATTTTAGAATTCAAAAATAGAAAACTTAAATTTGTTAAACGATAATTAATATTTTTTTTGTAAAATTGTAAAACAAAAATTCAAAAACAAAATTTTGAAAATGGAAGAGTACATGATTCCTTGTATGAACAAAAAACTTTTTGGAGTTGAGTGTATGGGTTGCGGTACACAACGTGCACTACTTTTATTGCTAGAAGGCAATTTTGTAGCTGCGTTTAAAATGTTTCCAGCAATTTATACACTCATTTTGTTTTTTTTCATTGTTGGACTTCATTTTATTGATAAATCAAGAAGTTACACAAAGTTTATTGCATATTTAGCTGTAATTAACGGAATTTTTATGCTTACAAATTATATTTACAAAATTCTAAACTAATAACTAACCAAATTTATATTTTTTATGGAAAAACAAAAATTACCCAACGAACAAGCTGTTATGGTTTTAGGATTGACTTCTTTTATTGGCTGTTGTTGCACAAGTGGTGTTTTAGGAATTGTACTTTCTGGAATTGGAATTTACCTTTCAAGCAAGTCTGAGAAACTCCTTTCAGAAAATCCAGAGCAATACAGTTTAGGAGCATTGAACACATGGAAAATAGTAAATTTTGTGAGCTTAGGTCTTAGTGTTTGTGTGCTTATTTATGCAATTTACATGAATGTTACTGGACAGGATGTTGAGCAACAAGAGAAATTAATGGAAATGCTTAAACAGTTTCAGAAATAAAATTTAAAACATACTAAAAATCCGTCAAGATTAAATGCTTGACGGATTTTTGTTGTATTGAAAGTTGATTAAAATCTTGATCCACCAATTCCACTTGAGGCAAAAAAGACAACCATACCAATAATTATTATTATATAAAGTGAAATTATTACAATCATCGAAATTCCTAAAAATTTATGATGCGATTTTAATTGCACTAATGAATCTGAAACTAATTGAGAATTACTAGATGCCAAAGCTGTTTTCATTCCCGAAGCATATTTATACAAATAATAAACTGGCATAAAATAAATTGCAGCCAATATTATATAGAAAAATGAAATAAAACCTTTCATAGCTCCAAAAGGATTTAATCCATCTCCGCCAGCGTATGGTTCATCTGGTAACATTGCCATTGCCGAACCTATAAATATTGCAGCAAGTATCATAAATCCAATTCCGATAAATCCCATAATTGCTAAAAACATTGACCACTTGGCACTTTCTCTTAA
>JAYTPS010000396.1:0-2927 GCA_043747155.1 Flavobacterium sp.
GAAAAAGAAATATTTTGGGCAAGTGGTGCATGTTTTTTTATTAGAAAAGAAGTATTTAGAAAATTAAATGGTTTTGACGATGATTTTTTTGCTCATCAAGAAGAAATAGATTTGTGTTGGCGTGCTTTTAATTTAGGTTATAAAGTCAAATACACATCAGAATCAACAGTTTATCATGTTGGTGGCGCAACATTAAATGAAGGAAATCCGAAAAAAACTTTTTTAAATTTTAGAAATTCATTAGTAATGTTGGTTAAAAATCTTCCTAAAAACAAATTGTTTTCTGTACTTTTAATCAGAATGATTTTGGATGCATTGGCAGGATTTCAGTTTATTTTTAAAGGAAAATTTAAACATTTTTTCGCCATTTTAAAAGCTCATTTTTCATTTTATTGTTTGATATTTAAAACATTAAAGAAAAGAAGTGTTATTCAAAAAGAGAATTATTACCACACAAAAAGTATTGTTTACAGTTATTTTATTAAAAAAGGCAAGACATTTGAGTAAAAGTTAACAATACTTTATAAGAATTACTATAATTAGCAATCAATAAATTGTAGTTTTGTAAAAATAAAAACCAAATAGATATGAGAAAAATAATTTTTATGATTTCTTTAGTTGCAATAACGCTAACTTCATGCGGAACTAAAAAGAAAATCGCAGCGCTAGAATCTCAAAATAAGGATTGTCAAGATTTATTAAATTCTACAACAGTAAAATTGAATTTATGTTTATCTGAAAAAGAAGCATTAAATCAGCAAAACGATTATTTAAAAAAGAACAATTCCGATTTAATAAGTGCTTCCAAAGACATGACTGTTTTGTCAACTAAAGGTGCACAAAATATTGAGAAAGCTTTAGAAACAATAAAAGAGAAAGATTTAAAAATTTCTAGAATGCAAGATGCTTTAACTAAAAAAGACAGTGTTACCTTAGCTTTGGTAACAAGTTTAAAAAGTTCGGTTGGAATTTCGGATCCAGATATTGAAGTAAATGTTGAAAAAGGAGTTGTTTTTATATCAATTTCTGACAAATTACTTTTTAAAAGCGGAAGTTATGTTGTGAGTGACAGAGCCAAAGAAGTTTTAGGTAAAGTTGCTAAAGTTATCAATGATAAACCAACATTTGAGTGCATGGTTGAAGGTCATACAGACAATGTTCCTTTTACAGGAAATGCAGTTTTGCTAGACAATTGGGATTTGAGTGTAAAACGATCTACAGCAATTGTAAGGGTTTTAACTAAAGATTTAAAAGTAAATCCGAAGCAATTAATTGCAGCTGGTCGTGGCGAATTCATTCCGTTAGTTGATAACAATTCGGCAGAAAACAGAGCAACTAACAGAAGAACTAGGATAGTTATTTTACCAAAAATAGACGAATTTTATGAAATGATTGAAAAAGAAATGAAGAAACAATAATTTAAAAAGTATTCAGTAATCAGTTTTTAGTTATCATATCACTTGTTTAAACATATTAAATTAAGTTATAAACGCCTTGAAAAATCTTGGCGTTTATTTTTTGTACCATTCAACAAACGATTTATATTTTAATTTACTAATTTATACTTCAAATGAAATTTCTTTTTTTACAGTAATTTCTTTTTTTGCATTACTTACAGATAAAATATATTTTTTGTTGATGATGATTTTTCTACTAACTCTAAAAAACAACTCAAAATTTAATTCCTCTTCTAACTTTTCAAGTGAGCAACTCAACAAAAAATTTCTATTTTCATTAGATAAAATATAAGTTGAATTATTTTCGCTATAAAAACAAACTATTTCAGAAATTTCTATCTTTTTTAATGAATTTCCATTTGAAACCAAAAATGAATTTTTAAAGTTTTTACTTAAAGAATCGTCAAAAGTATTCCAGTTAATTTCATTCTGAAAACCAATTTTTAATGTATTAATTTTTTTAATTAGTTTATCTAGTTGATTTTCGTTTATAGGTTTTAGTAAATAATCTATAGAATTATAGTTAAATGCATTTAATGCAAACTCATTGTATGCAGTTGTGAAAACAATTTTAGAATTAATATTTATTTTATCTAATATTTCAAAACAATTTCCGTCTCTAAGTATAATATCAATGAACAATATATTTGGATGATTATTAGATTTTAACCATTGAATTGCATTTTTTACAGAATGAAGTATAATTAAAACTTTAAAATTTTTATTTAAAAGTAATTTTTGCAATCTAATTGCAGCTGGAATTTCATCTTCAATTATAATTGCAGTCATTATTTATCTAGTATTAAAATTGGAATTGAAACTTGAAATTTTAAACCGTCATTATTGATTTGAATCTCTTTATTGGTTAAAAATTTATATCTTTTATTTATACTTTCTAAACCAAATTGATTAGATTGAGCATTCATTTTTTTAATAACAGTATTAGTTATTTGCAAATATCTGTTTTGGATTGAAATGAATATTTGTATTGGATTTTCTTTCTCCAAACAATTGTGTTTAAAAATATTGTCAATTAATTCTTGTATTGTAAGAGATAGAATATATTGATTTTTAATGGACACAACTGGAATATCAAATGAAAATCCGTCTTCAAATTTGGCTTTATATATTTCTAAATATTCTTTTATAAAATTTAACTCATCATATAATAAGACAAAATCTTCATTGTTGTTTTTTAAATAATGTCTGTATGTATTTGATAAATAATGACCAAATTCTATTGCTTTTTTTGGATTAATCTCGATAAAAGAAATCAATGTATTCAAATTATTAAATAAAAAATGAGGATTTACTTGCTGTTTTAACAATGAATATTCTAAATTTTTTTTTACTATTGTATTTGTTAAAAGTTTGATATTATTTTTTGAATTATTCAATTTATCTCTATAATCTATAATTGTAAAAATAAGTAATGCAGAAAATAGACTAATTAAAATAAAAATAATATTT
>JAYTPS010000397.1:0-6039 GCA_043747155.1 Flavobacterium sp.
CATTGAACCTAAAAGTTCCGGTTACAGTTCCTAAATTATTATCGGTAATTTTAACTTCGCCATCACCAATATCTGTTCCAGTTTTATAATATAAATATCCGTTATCTTTGGTATTAATATAAGTAGCTATTTTACTTTCTGATGTTCCTAGAACATAAGTTCCTGGATTTGAGCTAGTGATTTTTAGTTCAACTTCTTCATCTAGTGCAAGCGCAACAATTCTTAACGTTCCAGAAGTAGATTTATATGCTTTAACATCGACAGCTTTAAATAAAACATCGTCACGGAATGCTTGAAAACCTGGATCATTGAACTTAACTTCATCTTGACATGAACTAAAAGCTACTAAAATTACGATAAGGGAAAATAACTTTTTCATACTAATTTATTAATTGGAGTTACAAAAATAGTTTTTTTACTGAATTGACACACATTTTTAACAAATTTTCTATTAAAAACTATTTTACAAAAGTGTTTGGTCGAGTTAAAAAAAATTATATCTTTGCACCCTTAAAATAACTGAGGTCGAGAACCTCAAATTAATCAAAAGATTATGTCAGTAAAAATTAGATTACAAAGACACGGTAAAAAACAAAAACCTTTTTACTGGATCGTAGCAGCTGATGCTCGCTCAAAAAGAGATGGTAAATACCTTGAAAAATTAGGAACTTACAATCCAAACACAAATCCTGCAACTATTGATTTAAACATTGACCAAACAGTACAATGGTTACACAATGGTGCTCAACCAACAGATACTGCTAGAGCAATTCTTTCTTACAAAGGTGCTTTATTGAAACATCACCTTGATGGTGGAATTCGTAAAGGTGCTTTAACACAAGAACAAGCTGATGCTAAATTGACAGCTTGGATTGAAGAAAAAGCTGGAAAAGTTGATGCTAAAAAAGACGGATTGACTAAAAAACAAGTTGATGCAAAAGTTAAAGCGTTAAAAGCTGAAAAAGTTGCTAACGAAAAACGTATTGCTAAAGTTGAAGAAGCTACAAAAGTACCAGTAGTTTCTGAAGAAGAAACTGTTGAAGTAGTTGCTGAAGTACCTGAAACTCCTGCTGATGAAACTCCAGAAGTTGAAGCAGTTGCTACAGAAGAAGTTGTTGCAGAAGTAACTGAAATTCCAGAAGTTGAAGCAGTTGCTTCAGAAGAAGTTGTTGCAGATGTAACTGAAACTCCAGAAGTTGAAGCAGTTGCTACAGAAGAAGTTGTTGCAGAAGTAACTGAAACTCCACAAGTTGAAGCTGCTGCTGATGAAACGTCTGCTACAGAAGAAGCTAGCGAAGAAAAAGAAGCTTAATATATAGCGATAATGCGTAAAGAAGATTGTTTCTATTTGGGCAAAATCGCTAAAAAATTTAGTTTTAAAGGTGAAGTTCTTATCTATTTAGATACTGATGAACCTGAGTTATATGAAAACATGGAATCAATTTTTGTTGAATACAACAAAAATTTGGTTCCATTTTTTATTGAAAATTCTTCTTTGCATAAAAATGACTTTCTTAGAGTTAAATTCGAAGATGTTGATAATGAACAAGAAGCAGACAGTATAATAAATTGT
Organism: Flavobacterium sp.; assembly: GCA_043747155.1. GTDB lineage: Bacteria > Bacteroidota > Bacteroidia > Flavobacteriales > Flavobacteriaceae > Flavobacterium. The sequence continues at coordinate 1,574 of JAYTPS010000397.1, forward strand.
GAAGTATACCTTCCAATTTCGATGTTGACAAAACTTGAAGGCAATAAATTTTATTTTCATGAAGTAATTGGTTTTGAAATTGAAGACAAACGATTGGGTGTTTTCGGAAAAATTGTTTCAATAAATGATTCTTCGGCACAACCTTTATTTGAAGTTATAAATGGAAATGTAGAAATTCTTGTTCCTATGATTGATCAGTTTTTAGTTAAAATTGATAGAGAGAATAAGAAAGTTATTATGGATTTGCCAGAAGGACTTGTTGAAATGTATCTTTAAATTAGATTGTTCGATTGTTCGATTTTTAGACTCATTAGATTTTATTCATTTTCATAAAATGGCAACTTTCAATTTCAAAAAATTTTCCGTTCAACAAGATAAATGCGCTATGAAAATTGGCACAGATGCTGTTTTACTTGGTGCTTGGTGTCCAATTGACAACAATCCTATTTCTGTATTGGATATTGGAGCTGGAACTGGAATTTTGTCATTAATGATAGCTCAAAGAAGCAATGCTGAACAAATTGATGCTATAGAGATTGAAGAAAACGCTTATGAAGAGTGTGTTTCTAACTTTGAAAACGCTCCTTGGAGTGATCGGTTGTTTTGTTTTCATGCTGGTTTGGATGAATTTGTTGATGAACCAGAAGAGGAATATGATTTAATTATTTCTAATCCTCCATTTTATAGTGAAGATTATAAAACCAAAGACTCTCAAAGAGATTTGGCTCGATTTCAAGATGCATTACCATTTGAAGATTTAATTGAAGCTGCTGATTTGTTATTGTCTGAAAATGGAATTTTTGCAGTAATTATTCCATTTAAGGAAGAAGAAAAATTTATTGATTTGTGTTCCAAAGTAGAACTTTTTGCTATAAAAATTACTCGTGTAAAAGGTTCGCATACAACTCCAGTTGTTAGAAGTTTATTGGCTTTTAAGCGATTAGAACTTTCTGTTTTAGAAGCTGAGGAATTGGTTATTGAAGTTATTCGTCATGAATATACTGATGATTATATCAGTCTTACTAAAGAGTTCTATTTAAAAATGTAGCTATTGTTTTTCTATTTCTAACAAAAAAGCTGGCGCAACCAAATTGCTTTTATGGGTTTTTTTAAAAAATGCATATTCAAAATCATATTTTATTCTTGCATTTATATTATAGAAACATTCCGATATTTTTTTTGAATACATATCTTGATACTTTCCAAAATAATTTAATTCGTTTGAAAATTGAAATTTTACTTTTGTAGCTTCTTCATTTAAAACAATAATTTCATGATCATTTTCATCAAGATACTTAACTAACTGTATCAATACAAAAAAAGTTTTGTCGGAAATGTTGAAATCTTTATTTTCAAAATTAACTTTAACAAAACCTTTGTCTTTTGGGTTTAAATATTGAATGTCACTTGAATAAATCAAATCCTCAATAAAATAACCATTAAAACTACTAGGTGATTGTTCAATTTCTCTAATTCTATAAAAATTTACTCTTTAACAGGTTTTATACTTAACTTTTTCTACAAAAAACTTAAACGATTTAATTATTATTGGGTTTTTAAAATTATTTTCAATTCTTAATCCAAAACTTTTTTGATTAGTCAAAGCTCTATTTTGTCTGTTTAAAAATTTATTCTTTTCCCCTATAATTGTATCATTTTTATTTAGTTTATTGGTGATAACAACTTCTTCTAATGAATGTGTTTTTTTCTTTAAATACACTACTTCTTCAATATTTTCTTTTTTTATTCCTTTTGCTAAATAATTTATATTTTCAAAAACTATGGAATCAAACTCAATTTTATGATTTAGAAACGTTACGCTTTCATTATTGCAAATATTAGAAAAGACTTTCATTTTTTTATTATACAAATAGTAATATACATCTGGAATAAATTCAAGTGTTTCCTCATCAATAAGAATAATTTGTTGAGAAAATGAAAAGTTTATCAACATTAAAAATATAATTGAATTTATTTTTTTCATTTTTTAAAAGTAATAAAATTATCTTAAGAATTTATTTATTCAAATTTCAAACAAGTTTAAACCTTCTTTTTTAAGATATAATCCTAGCCCAGATAGAAATGAAAATCCTTTTATTTTTTTCTTTGAAAAATAAAAGATTGTAATGTATAGCTGGAAATAGCTTCAAAAAATAACAATCGTTCAACAATTTCTCAAATATGTTTTAGTAACTTTGCAAATGTTTTCGTAAACAAAATTCATTTATATTATTACTTATACTATATGAAACCAGATTTATTTCAAGCTCCAGATTATTACTTGTTAGACGATTTGCTAACAGAAGAACATAAATTAGTGCGCGATTCTGCTCGTGCATGGGTGAAACGAGAAGTTTCTCCTATTATTGAAGAGTATGCTCAACGTGCCGAATTTCCTAAACAAATTATAAAAGGTTTAGGAGAAATTGGCGGTTTCGGACCTTATATTCCAGAAGAATATGGTGGTGCAGGATTAGACCAAATTTCATACGGATTAATCATGCAAGAAATTGAAAGAGGTGATTCTGGTGTTCGCTCAACCTCATCTGTTCAATCATCTTTGGTGATGTATCCTATTTGGAAATTTGGAACCGAGGTACAACGTAAAAAATATTTACCAAAATTAGCAACTGGAGAATTCATGGGTTGTTTTGGATTGACTGAACCAGATCATGGCTCAAATCCAAGCGGAATGACTACTAATTTTAAAGATAAAGGTGATCATTATTTGTTGAATGGTGCAAAAATGTGGATTTCTAATGCTCCTTTTGCAGATGTTGCAGTTGTTTGGGCAAAGGATGAATCAGGAAGAATTCACGGATTGATTGTAGAGCGAGGAATGGAAGGTTTTACAACTCCAGAAACGCACAATAAATGGTCGCTTCGTGCTTCATCTACTGGCGAATTGATTTTTGATAATGTAAAAGTTCCAAAAGAAAACTTGATGCCAGGAAAATCTGGACTTGGTGCGCCAATGCAATGTTTAGACTCTGCAAGATATGGAATTGCTTGGGGTGCAATTGGTGCTGCAATGGATTGTTATGATACTGCTTTGCGTTATGCAAAAGAGCGTATTCAGTTTGACAAACCAATTGCTAGTTTTCAATTACAACAAAAAAAATTAGCCGAAATGATTACCGAAATCACAAAAGCACAATTATTAACTTGGCGTTTGGGTGTTTTGCGTAACGAAGGAAAAGCTACAACTGCTCAAATTTCGATGGCAAAAAGAAACAACGTTGATATGGCAATTCATATTGCTCGCGAAGCACGACAAATATTGGGTGGAATGGGAATAACAGGTGAATATTCTATTATGCGTCACAGTATGAACTTGGAATCTGTAATTACTTATGAAGGAACTCACGACATTCATTTGTTGATTACTGGTGCTGATATTACTGGAATTCCAGCGTTTAAATAGTTTTTATACTAAATTACTTTTACTGCAAACTCGCAAATGATATTGATTTAATTTGCGAATTTGCAGTTTTTTTATTCTTGTTTTTTTACTTTTATACAAATATTAAAAATGTTTTCATCTCAAGATAGATTAACCAAAGCATATAAAGAAGCCAAAAGAATATCTTTTGACAACAATTCTAAATTCATTCTTTTTAGTGATTGCCATCGTGGTGATGGAAGTTTTGCAGATGATTTTGCCAACAACAGGAATGTTTATTTTCATGCTTTGAATCATTATTATAAAAATGATTTTCAATATATAGAACTTGGTGACGGTGATGAATTATGGGAGAATTTATTTTTTAAAGATGTTTTAGAAGCTAATAAAAATGTTTACTTATTACTAAAGAAGTTTTATTTGGTAAACAAACTTCACATGATTTATGGCAATCATGATATGGTTTATAGAAATCCAGATATTGTAAAAAAGAATTTATCTGAATATTTTGATATTCTTGAGGGAAAAAAAATGCCTTTGATGCCAGATTTAAAATTTAGTGAAGCAATTGTTTTAGAACATAGTGAAACTGGGCAAGAATTATTTTTAACTCATGGGCATCAAGCCGATTTTATGAATTATGTGGGCTGGAAATTCAATCGTTTTTTTGTTAGAATTTTGTGGAAACCACTTCAAGTATGGGGAATAAAAGACCCAACAAGTCCGGCAAAAAATTATTTAGAATTAATAAAAGTTGAACGAAAAATAAAAAAATGGATTGCCGATAACGGAAATTTAATAACTATCGTTGGACATACACATCGACCACATTTTCCTAAACCACAAGAAAATTTATTAAACTTTTTTAACGACGGAAGTTGCGTTCATCCCAGAAACATTACAGGAATTGAAATTGAAAACGGAAAGATTTCTTTAGTAAAATGGCTCATCGATACCAACGAAGACGGCGTTTTACAAATTGTGAAAGAATATATTGAAACGCCTGTAGATTTAATTTCTTATAAATCAGTTTAAAAGGAATAAACTTATCGTTTTTTATTAA
>JAYTPS010000398.1:0-5890 GCA_043747155.1 Flavobacterium sp.
TAAAGATTTAATATCTTTTTGTAATTTTTTAATATCCATAAATAAATTAAATAAATTTATTTTTAAGCAATTTGTGTATTCAATTGAAAATTACAGTAATTTATAGGAAATTGTGAATAATCCTGATATTTATAAAATCCTAATGAAATAGCTCTTTTAACAAGTTCTTTAAATGTTTTTATAAATTCAGGTCCATGTCCCCAATTTTTTGATTTTACATGACTTAATTCATGTAAAGCAACATAAGTCATTGTATTTAAATCACTTTTTGTACATAAAAATATATATTTTTTATCAACAGTAAATGCAGCTCCACTAATTTTCCATATTTTATTCTCCATTAAATAAAAATTTAAGCTTGGTTCTAATATTTTTAAATTTGAATAAATAATAGATATTTCAGATTGCATTAAATTAAATAAAGAAAATTAAAACTAATATGGAATTAATAAATGAATTAAATTATGATATTTGCAAAATTATTGAAGATAAAAAAATAGAACCATTATATTCAGAATTTTTAACATTTTTAAAACATTTATTACCAAAGACAACTGTTAGTGAAATAATTTTTTAATTTTTTAATAAAAATCTAAGGTATTATACAAGAATTTTTACTTTATTTATTATTTCAAAATTAAATTGAAAAAAATAAATTTTTTAAAATTTTTAAAATGACAATTACAAATGAAATTTTTATTAATGTTGAAGGTAAAATGGTTAAATATATTTTAGAAGAACCTAAAAATGATTTTGAAATAATTGAACCTAAAAGAAACTGTTTTGTTGAACACATTAAAAAAGATACGACACCTTACTTCTTTATCAGAACAATAAAAGATCCTACAGAAGCTGAACAGTTAGCTTCTGTGACTCGAAATGGATTTAGTATTCAATTCATAAAGAACCCTTCAGAAACTGTACAATTAGCTGCTGTGAATGAAGATGGATGTAGTATTGAATATATCAAAGACCCATCAGAAAAATTACAATTAGCTGCTGTCACTCAAGATGGATTTAGTATTCGATTTATTAATAACGCTTCAGAAAAAGTACAATTAGCTGCTTTAACTGAAAATGGACATAGTATTGAATTTATTAATAACCCTTCAGAAGTTGTACAGTTAGCTGCTGTAAGAGAAATTCAAAAATATGTTAATTTTATTAAAAACCCAACTGAAACTGTTCAAAAACTTTGTCAACAGTATTATTAAAATAAATAATTTACTCTAAAAAAATAGCTTTAATAATTAAATTTATAAATAATTATGAAATTACATCTACAAAAACTTTATTTGGAATTTACAACATTAATAGACAAACTTAAAGAATTAGGTGATTATATTGGTAGTATATTACAGTATTTAGCTTTTACATTACAATTTAATTCTAATATGAATTATAATCCTAATCATAATCCTAATCATTCTTTTAATAATGTTCATTTTAATATGGATTTTAATGTTGATTTTGATGTTAATTTAATACATGATTTAATAATATCATTTGATAAATTAAATAAAAATAAAAGTTATTTATTATTTGATGAGAATAAAAAATACAAATTTATAGAAGAAAATTATAAAAATTTACAAGTTTTTACATGTAATAAAGGTCAAGTAAATTTAATAAAATATATTGAAAATCCATCAGAAGACATTCAAATAATGTTTGTTATAAAAGATCCAAAAGTTGTAAATTTAATAAAAAATCCAACAAAACTTGTCCAAGCATTATCTATTTGTTTATGTTTTTCTTGTGTTAAATTTTTTAAAGAATTAGATCCAATTGTTATCAAAGCACTTTCAAAAATAGATTATAATTTAAGTGAATATTTTAAATCTAATGAAATAAAAAAATCTCAAATATTGCAGTTATTTGAACTTTCTATTAATAGAACATATCATAGTATTGGTTTTTCTAAAGAATGTTTAGAGTATTTAAAAAATTTCTTTAATAATGTAAATGAACCCAAATGAAATAAATTTAATTTTTAATTTAATTTTATCAAAATCTCCAGATATTTTCATAGAAATTTTTAATTGTCAAAATAAAAGTTATTTTAATTTTATAAATTGGGATTATCTTAAAAAAACATTTTTATTAACACCTAACAGTGTTGAAGATAAATACAATGGAATCAATAGAAAAGTTCAATTATTTACGTTTGAAAATTTTAGAATAAATAAATCTATTAAATTATTTAATAACCTAATTTAATTTTTCAAAAGATTAATTTAAATAAAGTGAATTTATTTTAATAATGCTGTGGACAAAGTTTTTGTACAGCTTCTGAAGGGTCTTTGATGTACTTTATAGCATGTTCATTTTGACTGACAGCAGCTAATTGTACAGATTCTGAAGGATCTGAAATATATTTAATACTATATCCATTTTGGTTGACAGTAGCTAATTGTACTGTTTCTGAAGTATCTTTGATAAATTGAATACTATTTCTATCTTGAGTGACAGCAGCTAATTGTACTTTTTCTGAAGGATCTTTGATATATTGAATACTATATCCATTTTGACTGACAGCAGCTAATTGTACAGCTTCTGAAGGCTTATCGATATCTTCAATACTAACTCCATTTCGATTTACAGCAACTAACTTTACTTTTTCTGAAGGATCTTTGATGTATTTAATATTCTTACTATATTGATTCACAGAAGCTAATTGTACAGCTTCTGACGGATCTTTGATATATTCAATAGCATGTCCATCTTTATTCATAGCAGTTAATTGTACTTTTTCTGAAGGGTTATTGATGTATTGAATAGTATGTCCATCTTTATTCACAGCAGTTATCTGTACAGCTTCAGAAGGGTTTTTGATGTATTTAATACTGGTAGTATATCGATTCACAGAAGCTAACTGTTCAGCTTCTGTAGGGTCTTTTATTGTTCTGATAAAGAAGTAAGGTGTTGTATCTTTTTTAATATGTTCAACAAAAGAGTTTCTTTTAGGTTCTTCTAAAATATATTTAACCATTTTACCTTCAACATTAATAAAGATTTCATTTAACATTATTTAAATAATGGATTTTATTTATTAGAGTAAATTATTTATTTTTTAAAAATTTAAATAAATGTTATACATTTTTTTAATAAATTCTTCATTTGATACTTTACAATCACAAGAACAATTCCAAATAGTATACGTATTTTTATATTTTTTTTGATTTAAAATTTTTTTAGTTTTTGTTTTAAATACGTTATGATAACAAGTGATATCTTTTAAAGGTTGATTTTTACATTTTTTCCAAATATCTTTACCTTTACCTTTATTTCTTTTTAATGTAATCCATGAATTTTGAAAATAATTTTTAAAGTCCATTGAATTTTTTAAATTAATATTTTTAATTTTATTTTTCAATTTTGCGATTAAAAAGATATTTTTTTTTAAAAACTAAGTTTAAATGATATCTTACGGAGATCTAAGCGTATTATTACCATTGATTTTAATTGGATTTTTAAATTATTATATTCTAAGACAAAATAATTATTTACTTTTAACAATAAGAAGAGAACAACAACAATCAGAACCTAAAATAGTTTTTTCAGAACCTAAAATACAGGAATTAGTTGAAAAAGAAGAATTTAAGATTGAAGAAATTATTAAAAAACCTAAAAAAAATAAAAAAGTTAAAATTGAAGAAAAGGAAAAAGATACAAGTGAAATAAAAGATACAAGTAACACAACAGGAACTTTAACAGTTTCTGGCGTAATCGAATCAAACAATCATTGAAAATTCAGGAGAATAAATATATTTTAATAAATCTGTATAACCACCAATAAAATTGTTTTTATGATAAATAAAAGGGAATGTTGATTGATTTGTTTTTTTCTTTAATTCTAAAATTTCTTGTTGTGATTCTATTTCAAAATTATTAAATTGTATTTGTTGTTTACTTAAAGTTTCTTTTGTTTTTGTACAATAAATGCAATTATTTTTTGAAAAAATAATAAACATTGTATTCTTTTTAATTTAATAATAAAATATTTATTAAAATTTATTTAATTCAACTAATTTATTTTTTTAATAGATATCTTGAAATCTAAAGATATTTTAATTTATTTTTTAAAAATGTTTAATTTGCCATCATGATATTTGCAGGTATTGCTGGAGTTCCTTCAACATAAGCTTGAGTTGAATCTTGTTGACTTGAAAAACCTATTAAAGAAGCATTAGCAGCTAAAGATCCTGAAGATGCCTTGTCGTAATTTCCAATAAAACTTTGTGTTCTTGGATCAAATGCTGCAACAGGACCAGTATTATTTTGATCTATAACTTGAGGATCTCTTGGTCTCATTGGATCTGGCATCCAATCTTTCCAGATTTCAGAAATTTCAGAATAATTTGAAATATTTGTCATCATTTGAGAAAATAAATTTCCCAATCCTATTAATAATAAAATAATACCAACACATACAAGACCTATAATACTCCATACGTTTGATTTATTCATTCTGTATGCAGAATGTAATGCAAAAATACCTGTAGTAGATAAAAGCAATCCAGCTAATTTACTAATAACAATTGAAGAATCCATCTATATTTATTATCAAGAAAATAATTTAAAATTAAAGTTTTTACATTCGTTTAAAATAAATAGTTTTATTATTTTATAAGAATATGTCTGAATCAACTGAAGTATTACAAACAATGCCAGAAAAAACTCAAAAAGTACCATTAACAGAAACTGAAAAATTAGAAAAGAAAAAAGAAAAGAAACATTTAGAATTAATTTCAAATGAAGAAAAAATTGAACAATTACTTCAAATTATCACTGAATCTAAAGAAGAAATTAAAAAATTAAAAAAAAGAAATAGAAAATTAAGTCCTAAAAAGAAAGTTACAACAAGTGGAATTACTAAACAAGTACCAATTTCAAAAGATCTTGCAAAATATCTTGGTGTAAAACCAACTACTTTAGTTGCAAGATCTGAAGTATCTAAATTACTTTCACAAATTTTTGATAAAAAAGGTATTAAGAATGGTCAATTAATTAATGTAGCTTCAGATAAATCTACATTAAAATTATTTGGACCAGCTATTTATCCTGTTAAAAGTTCAGAACCTGAAACATTAGGATATTCTTGGCAAAATATTCAAAAATATTTGACTGAACATTTTCCAAAATCAGAAAAAAAAGAAACAACTTCAGTTGTTGTATAAATTATGAATTAATAAATTTATTTAAAAATTAAGCTACAGTTCCATTAGTATTTACAATTTTATAAACGTATTTTCCAGTTGAATCTTTACCAGTATATTGTAACCAACAGTATTGGGTCAAAGCAGTTCCCAAAGTAACAGATGCTTTAACTACAGCTCCTTGTTTAAATACAGTGTTAGTTCCTGGTAAGACAGTTGCTGCAAAAGCTGCAGTTTGGTTAAACATCTTAACATGTCCGATATCTGGTTGAGCAGCTGAAGGTTGAAAATAAACATTTCCAGTAGCAGTTAAAGCTACATAACAAGTACTTGTTGTTACAGAAGCAGGAGCTCCAGCTGTTCCTGCTGCTACAACAGTTTCAGGAGCTTCACTGGATAAAAGTAAAGGTAAAGCACCATTAGAAGTTCCAGAATATTGTTTAGGGGATAAAAGAGACATTAATATTATACAAGAAAAAAATAATTTATTCTAAATCAGAGTAACCGTTTTTGAAAATAATTTTATTTGAATGATTTTATTAATAAAATAACAAGAATAATAATTAATAAAACTGTATTACTTTCATGATGTTTTTTACAATTACAAGAACTTGGATTTTCAGATACTTTTTTAACATCAGTCATTTTTTCAATAGGATTTAAAGGATAAAATTCTTGATAATAATTCATTACTTATTGTTAATAAAATAATTTAAATTAATAAATATTTT
>JAYTPS010000399.1:0-5110 GCA_043747155.1 Flavobacterium sp.
AATTGGTGATGAAGATTTATCTGATGCTAAAATTGAAGATTTAAAATCATTTGATTTAATTCTTGCTAGAGAAAGTTTAACCCAAGAAATTCTTATTAAAAATGGATTAACCAATGTAAAACTATGTGCCGATGGCGCTTTTACAATGGAAAAAGAAGAATTGCCATTGCCAAATGGTTGGAAAGTTTCAAACACCATGGGATTTAATTTTAGTCCATTAGTTTGGAAAAAAAATAAAAATTCTAGAGATGCAGCAATTAAACTTGTGCAACACATTATAGACACAACAACCATGACTATTGCACTTACACCACATGTAATTGAACCCGAAAATGACGATTATGAATGTCTTGAACATTTTTATGAAACTTTTAAAAATACAGGTCGAGTTTTACTGCTTCCTAATAATTTAAACGCAATTCAATACAAAGGATATATTGCAAGAATGAGATTTTTTATTGGTGCAAGAACGCATGCAACAATTGCAGCATACTCAACTTTAATTCCAACAATGGTTTTGGGTTATAGTGTTAAATCTAAAGGTATTGCAAAAGATATTTTCGGCGAAGAAAAACTAGTTTTAAACCTAAATGAAATTTCAGACAGTAATAAACTAATTGAAAAATTCGATGAAATGGTCAAGGAAGAGCAAAAAATAATTGAAACATTAGCCAACAATATTCCTCGAATTAAAGAAATGTCTAAAAAAGCAGTTCAGTATCTTTTAGAAGTTTAATAATGAAAAAAATATGCTTTGTAATTCCGAGTTTAGATGCTGGTGGCGCAGAAAAAGCACTACTAAATTTGCTAAGCGTTTTCGATTTTACAAAGTATCAAGTTGATTTAATTTTATTCCAAAAAAAAGGCATTTTTTTAAAACAACTTCCACCACAAGTTACTGTAATTTCAGTACAAGAGAATTATGAAATTTTTTCTCTTGGACTTTTTTCGTCAATAATTTCATTTCTAAAAAAAGGAAATATTAAGTTAGTAGTTCATAGAATTTTATTTGCTTTAAAAAATAGAATTACTAAAAACACTTCCAAAGCTGAACAAATTTCTTGGACAAATATCAGTAAATCAATACCAAGTTTTAATAAAGATTATGACATTGCAATTGGTGCATTAGAAAAATCTTCTATTTATTTTGTTGTCGATAAACTTACTGCCAAAACTAAAATAGGTTGGATTCATACCAATTATTCCAATTCGGGAATGAAAAAAGAGTTTGATATAAATTATTTTGAAAAACTTAATCATTTAATAGCCGTTTCGCTAGAATGTAAAGAAGATTTACAGTTTAATTTTTCTATTTTAAAAGACAGAATTAAAGTAATTTTTAACATTGTTTCGCCTGCTTTAATTCACAAACTTTCTAATCAAACCATTGCCGATATTCGATTTAAAACAGCACAAGCAACTTTCTTAACTGTGGCTCGGCTAAGCAAAGAAAAAGGCATCGATTTAGCAGTAGATACTAGTATTGAATTAGTCAAAATGGGAATTCAATTTAAATGGTATGTTATTGGTGATGGTTTTGAAAGAAACAATTTAGAACATAAAATCAAAGTAAATAATTTGCAAGAAACTTTCATTTTATTAGGATTAAAAGAAAATCCTTATCCTTTTGTAAAACAAGCCAATATTTATATTCAACCATCGCAATATGAAGGAAAATCAATAGCCATTGACGAAGCCAAAATCTTGTTGAAACCAATAATTAGTACCAATTATCCAACTGCCAAAGATCAAATTAATAATGGTTTTAACGGAATATTATCTGAAATGAACGGAACTGCAATGGCTCAAAGTATTGTTTCATTAATAAATAACCAAACTCTAATTGATAAATTCTGCTTAAATTTGAAAAACGAAAATCTAGGTACAGAAACTGAAATTTTTAAACTTTACGAATTGTTTAATGAATCAAAATAAAAAAAACTTACTTTTTGTAATGAGTAATTTGCGTTGTGGTGGCGCAGAAAAATCATTAATTTCATTGCTTCAAACCATTGATTATTCTTTATATAATGTTGATTTGCAATTGTTTTCGTTAGAAGGATTGTTTCTAAAACAAGTGCATCCTAATGTTACAATTTTGCCTGAAATTGAAGAATACAAATACTTTGATATGTCTTTCTCTAAAGCAATAAAAACTGGCTTAAAAAAAGGAAGATTTGATATTGTTTTTAATAGAATTTGTGCAGGATATATCTTTAAAACCGAAAAAAACCCTTCTCGAAAAGAACAAAGAGTTTGGAAATACATAAGCAATTGTGTAAAAAAATCATCCAAAAAGTATGATGCAGTTTTTGGTTTTCTCGAAAAATCACCAGTTTATTATGCCATTGAAAAAGTAGATGCCAACAAAAAAATTGGTTTTATTCATAACGATTATGATAAACTAGAAATGGATGTCGCAATTGACAATAATTATTTTCCTAAACTAGATTATATCGTTACAGATTCTGAAGAATGTAAAGCAGTTTTAGCCAAAAATTTTCAAAGTTGCAAAGACAAATTGAGGGTTATTTTTAATATCATTTCGCCTTCATTAATCTATAAATTAGCTCAAGAAAAAGTTGAAGAACAATTTTCTAAGCAACTAAAAATTATTTCAATTGGAAGATTAGAAAACCAAAAAGGATATGATTTTGCAATAGATGCGTTGAAAATTGTTAAAGAAAAAGGAGTGAATTTTCATTGGATAATTCTTGGAGAAGGAGTTGAAAAACAAAACATGCTTGCCCAAATTGCAAAAAATAATTTGCAAGAAAACATAACTTTTTTAGGCATAAAAGAAAATCATTATCCTTATGTAAAAATGGCAGATATATTTATGCAAACTTCACGATTTGAAGGTAAATCGATTGCTATTGACGAAGCCAAAATTCTTGCCAAACCAATTTTAGTTACCAATTTTAGCACCGTAAACGATCAAATTGAAAACAATATAACTGGAATAATAGCCGAAATAAATCCAGTAGCAATTGCCCAAAAATTGATACTATTAATAGAAAATCAAGAACTGCGAAAAACACTTTCAAATAATCTTTCTCAGCTAAAATTAGGTACAGAAAGCGAAATTGATAAGATATATAAATTGATTTCATAATAAAAAACCGTACAATATTGGAATTGAATTCCAATATTGTAAACTTTTAAAGTTAAATACTATATTGTAGCATTAATATTAATTATAAATTTAAAAGGAAGTTGATTTTTTCAACTTCCTTTTTTTAATTGTTTTAATTAAATATATTTGTTAAAATAAAAAATGTCAAATGAAAATTATAACTTTTTTAAAAACAAGATTTAGAAAATGGCTAAATGAAGAAATCTGGCTAAAAGATTATATTAAAGCTGGTTTAAAAGTTGGTTCCAATTGTAATATTCATTCTGGAGTTGTTTTTGATATTTCTCATTGTTGGTTAATAGAAATTGGAAATAATGTAACAATTGCTCCTTTTACTTATTTTTTAGCACATGATGCAAGCACGCAAAATAAATTGAATTACACTAAAATAGGAAAAGTTATTGTAGAAGATAATGTCTTTATTGGCGCAAGATCAATAGTTTTGGCAGGAGTTACAATTGGAGAAAACTCAATAATTGCAGCTGGTAGTGTTATCTCAAAATCTATTCCAGCCAATTCAGTTTTTGGAGGAAATCCAGCTAAGTATATAATGTCAACAGACGAACTTATTGATAAACACAAAGATTTAATAAAAAATGCTAAAGTTTATGATGAATCGTGGCTTATAAATTCTAAAATTACTAATGAAATGAAGTATCAAATGTCGATAGATTTAGAAAATAAAATGGGTTATATTGTTTAATATGAATATAATAATTATACTCCTTGTTTGCCTTTTTCTAATTGTACTTTTGTTAGACGTTTTTCCGCAGTTCAATACTTGGCAAAGCCGAATTCATATTGGTAGAATAACTAACAAACAGGATTACACATTACTTGTTGCAAATAAAGCTTTAAAATGGCTTAAAAACACACCAACAATAAAACTCACAGATAACAAACGACTTATTATTATTGATATCTTAAAAGGAAATTATAAGCGAAACGCAATTCAGCATTGGCAAGAAGCAGCATTGGTTTTAGGATTGACAGAATCCTATTATAAAACTCAAAACCCAGAATATAAAAATCAGATAGATGCTTTTTTAAAATCTAAATTCAATAATTATAATTGGATAACAAAACCAACCGAAATTGATGGTGCTATTTTAGCATTTGCCATTTTAAATTGTAATTGGATCAATCAAGAAAATTATAAAACTGCTCATGATGAAGTGTATGCAGTTATTACAAATTTAATTGGAAATGACGGTACAGTTCAATACAGAAGTTATTCTGCCAACTTTAGATTTGTTGATACAATCGGATTTATTTGTCCTTTTTTAATTTCCTACGGTTTACAATTCAAAAACCAAAAGGCAATTGATTTGGCTGTAAAACAAATAACTACATTCAACCAGTTCGGAATGTTTAATGATACTTTTATTCCGTGTCATACTTATAATATCGAAACTAAACTTCCAGTTGGATTATTTGGTTGGGGAAGAGGTTTGGGTTGGTATGCCATTGGACTTATAGATTCGTGGTTGACCTTACCAAACGAAAATCAAAATAAAAAAATCTTAGAGCAAAGTGTAGTTTCATTTGCTAAAATGGCACTGCAATTTCAAAACCAAAACGGCAGTTGGTCTTGGATAGTTCTAGACAATACTTCAAGAATGGATTCATCAACAACAGCAACATTAGCATGGTTTTTAGTAAATGCCGCACAAATTGATGCTATTTCAGAAAGTTGTACTATTGCAAAAGAAAAAGCAATTCATTATTTAATGACAGTAACTCGCAGAGATGGCGCAATAGATTTTTCGCAAGGCGATACCAAAGCCATAGGTGTTCACTCACAAGAATTTGATATTTTGCCTTTTACACAAGGATTTGCTTTAAGAACATTGTCTAAATAATTTTTTTGAAAAAACTACTTTACATAACAAACGGAATAAATGGTGCTGCTGGTTTAGAGCGAGTTTTATCTGTAAAAGCCAGTTATTTAGCAGATAAATTAAATTATCAAGT
>JAYTPS010000400.1:0-3733 GCA_043747155.1 Flavobacterium sp.
ATTCGAGTGTCATATTCGGAGCTATCAACTGTCTCCGGATAGGTCTCTCGAAACCAAATTTCGTCTTGTCCGAGTTTGGGCTTAATGTCTGCTCTGGAGCTCAACAACAATTGTAGCGTGTGGCGTTTTGAACAACTCAGATTGTAATGATAATAATGCTTCATCAAACGCTTTCATAACATATTACCAAGATTTAGATGCTGATGGTTATGGAAATCCTTCTGTAACAATTTCAACTTGCTCTCCTCCTAACGGATATGTATTAACAGGAACTGATTGTGATGACACAAGAGCAAATGTTCATCCTGGTGCTGTTGATGTTTGTTATGATGGTTTAGATAATGATTGCAATGGAATTATTGATAATGTAGGTCAACCTGGTGGATGTACTCCAATTGTTACAACAATTAGACCTGAAACTTGTGGTGTAACATTAACCAAAATTGATCAACAAATATTAGCATATCTTGTTTCTAATGCTCAAGGTTATAGATGGAGAGTTACTAAAGTTATAGGAGGTATACCAAGTACTCTTCCAGCAGATATTCAATATAAAGATACAACTTTAAGGGCTTTACAATTAACTCAATTAGCAACCTATGCCTTTGAAACGACTTATCAAATTGAAGTTTCAGTTAAATTAAATAATGTTTGGCAACCATTTTATGGCAACACATGTTATGTAATAACTCCAACTTTAACAACAAGCATTAAACCAGAATATTGTGGTGTTCCATTAAACTCTTACAACCAAACTGTATTATCATATTTAATGACTTATACAACTGGGTATCGTTTTAGAATAACTAATACAAATACAGGTGCAATACAAATTGTTGATAGAGGTTTAAGAGATTTTAGATTTAATATGATTACAAATCCTCAATTTTATGTACCTTATACTGTAGAAGTAGCTTTAAGAAATACAACAGGAAATTATATGGCTTATGGACCAGCTTGTAATTTAATGTTACAAAATTCAAGTTCTAGAGAAGTTGAAGTTAAAGAAGCTGCATTTAATGCTATTGTAACTCCTAACCCATTTTCAGATTCGTTTAATCTTAAACTGGAAAACTTTAAAGAGGATAAGGTTACTGTAAGCGCTTATGATTTAACAGGAAGATTATTAGAAACCAAATCTGTTACTAATTCTGAATTAAATTCGGTAGCATTTGGCGAAAACTATCCTTCAGGAGTATATACATTGATTATTACTCAAAACAATTCGGTAAAAACTGTTAGAGTAGTAAAAAGATAAAGTATAAATAATATTTTTATTAAAACCATTCACAGCTTGTGAATGGTTTTTTTGTAACGGTAGTTCTACAACTAAAATTTTAAAAAATTTATTTTTGTAAGAATAATATGGATTATTTTGAATTAATAATGCATTTCATCGATTTTATTGCGCACTTTATCGGATATTAAACAAAACTACATATATTTGTAAAGTCAAATTAAAAGAATAAAAAAATTATTCGAACATTAAAATATTAAGTCATAAACTAAACCCAAAAGTTATGAAAAATTTTACTTTATCTAAAATGTTTTTTTCAATAGTATTTACAATATTGTTGTCTTTAACAGCATTTTCTCAGACCATTTTGAGCACCGAAAACTTTAATGGTGGTTTCGGAATTTGGACTCCAAATGCAAATGTAACAATATCTGCAACCACTCCTTATGAAGGTTCAGCATCAGCAATTTTTACTGGAACTGCAAATGGTACAATGTCTACTCCTTTTACAGGAATGAATATTTTACCTTATAATAAAGTAGATGTAAAATTCTTTATGAGATGTTCCAATTGTATTAGTGGAAATGCTATTACTTTGAGATACAGACCTAATACTTTATCTTCTTATCAAACAATTAGAGTTTATAATTACAGTACTGATGTAAGAGCTAACAACGTAAATTATGCTTTTTATGCAACTTTATATTCTACAAGTTCAACATTTAGTGCTACAGGTCAATTTGAATTTATTTCTAATTTATCAACTTCTGCAACACCTAAAATTTTCATAGATAAAGTATCTATTACTGGTACAACTTTTAACACACTCACAACTGGACCTGGTGGAGTTACTTCTAATTTAGAAACTTGGCTAAGAGCAGATATGATAAATGGATCTGGAGTTGTTTCAGACAATACTAATGTAAACTCTTGGCAAGATATTGGTAAAGGAAATGATGCCAATGTAATAGATGATACTAATGCATCGCTAACAAATAAACCAGTTTTTAAAAATGCAGTATCAAGCAATATTAACTTTAATCCAGTAGTTTTATTTAATAATGACCCAACAACATCGGTAGGAGATTTTACAAGTTTGATGAATAGAGCCGAATTAAACGGAACTGGTGGGTTTTTTACTCATGAACAATACATTGTTGTAATGAACGATAATCCAAGTACTTTTAATAGTACAACACCAAGTATAGATTTATTTTGTGCACAAGGAACTAATGTACCTTCTGATAATGATGGAACTGGGTTTGGATTTGGTAGATATTCTGTTCGTTTTGATAATGAAGTTATAAGTTACTGTCATGGTACAACCTCTAATGCTGGAACTGGAGTTCCTGCTGCATCAAGAGGATACGGAATTAACCATAATGGTATAGGTATAAACTACAGTACTGTTGGAATTTTAAGTTCTAGAAACAATACATCTGCTACTGGAAATCAATTGTTTTTAAATGCAAATAGAATTGACAACCAAGAAGTAGGAGTACCACAATTTGCCAATTTATCTAACAGAAGATACTGGTTGGGCAGAAGTCAAATATATAATGGTAGTTTTGGTGGAAGAATTGCTGAAGTTATTACGTATTCTTCAAGAAAAAATGATACTTCTGAAAGAAGAAGAATTGAAAGTTACCTAGCAATAAAATATGGAATAACATTAGGAATTAACGGAACCGCTATGAATTATGAAGATTCTAACGGAACTGTCATTTGGGATGCAACTGCTAACACTGGTTATAATTTTGACTTAGCAGGTATTGGGTTAGATAATTCATCTCAATTAAATCAAAAACAATCTAAAAGTATAAATCCAACAGAGGTAATGACTATTGGTTTAACAGATATATTACCAACAAATACTGCAAATACAAATACCTTTGTAACCAATAAAAGTTTTCTAGTTTGGGGTGCAAATGGAGGAACTATGCTAAACTCAGGAGTAAATCTTAACATTGATCTTGGACCAACAACAATTACAACTGTAACAGAAGTTGTAAATAGAAAATGGAAAGTTGTAGAAACTGGTGGAGATGTTGGTATCACAAGAGTATCAATTCCAACTGCTGCATTTATTAGCGGATTACCAGCACTTTCAGCTACTGATGCATATGTTATGGTAGTTGCCACAAATGCTGCTTTTACTACAGGAGTTGAAACAGTTTTTACTTCAACAATTGGTACAGATCAAACTGTATTATATGATTTTGATGGTGTAAAATACATTACTTTTGGCGTTGCTCATCAAGCAGTAAATCCTTTACACATATCATTAGATGGTTTTGATGATTATGTAAGAATTGGGAATTCTAATGAGTTAGGTTCTACTTTCTCTATTATGACTTGGATTAGACCAAACGGAAACAATACTCTTGTAGATGAGAGAACAATTATTGCCAAAAAACCGACATCAACGACTGGTTACCGTTTAGTTTTACAAACAGATAATAAAATTAGAATGGAATGGTATGCTAAAGTTTTAGG
>JAYTPS010000401.1:0-3679 GCA_043747155.1 Flavobacterium sp.
AAATATGACGAAACTCGCAATCTTTGCATACTGCTATCATGTCTTTGTTTACATTCCAATATTTTTTAAAATCTGGATGATTTAGTGCTTCTTCAAGTGTGGTATCTTTTATGTTGCCAAAACTTTGTGGCATTGATGGGCAGTTTTTTATGTTGCCGTCTTTGTCTATGGATATTTTACGGTTGAGGCAAGAATTATGATTTAATGATTCTAGAACTTTATCTTTATTTACTCCAAAATATTTAGTATCTATAACTCCACAATTAGCAAAGTTTTTTATTTCATAATCAAGAAAATTTATTGCAAATGTATGGTCAATTATTTCTTTATTCTTTTCAGACGAAGAATGTAATGTTAGTTCGGTAACTCTAAAATTATGTTGGTCAATTTGAGGTATAAAATTAAAAACAACATTAGAATACTTTAAAACTAATTCAATTGATCTAAAATCACTATTTCTTGATGCTTCTAATATTTTTTTTAAGTTATCAAGTTCAATTTCATTATAACAAACAAATTGTAGATTTACACAATTTAACTCGCTTAAATTAAGAATTATTTTATCAATATTGATTAAAGTTGCGTTGGAAACTTCAATTATTGAATTGGATATTGGTGAAGCAAGTTCAAACTTTTTATCCATGTCAATAAATCTATCAAATTCATCTGAATCTGTGTAAAAACCGAATTCATTTTCAAGTAAAAAGTCTAAATATTCATCAATAACTTCTTTTTCATTTTCTTCATACAAATTATAAATTTCATTAATACTTTTTTTAGCATTAAACAATTCTATAACTTCATGCATTGTATCTGGAATAGTTGTAAAACTTTGTCTTTGCAAATCAACTACAATACTTCTATTAACTCCTTTAACAACGATACAGTTTGTAAATATTTTAAAATATAAATTTGAACTCATACTAACTAAAATCTTGATGTTGGCTTATTTGGTTTATATATATCGTAAAACTTATCACTATGCATATTTACTTGAATCATTTTTTTCTTTTCAATAATTGTTTTTTCATGCTTTCTTACAACAATTTCAGAATAGGACAAAGGTAATTTATCTTGATTTTCTTTAATAAATTTTATAATTTCTTCTTCATTCATAATTTTATAAATATTCGGCTATACGTTTTTCTAGATTGTAATTACAAGGAAATGAAATCATACCAAATTGACCAACTGGATTAACTTCAAGAAATATATACTCATTTTCTGGTGTGACAATCATATCAATTGAACCACAATTTAAGTCAAGTTTTTTCATTAGTTTATCTAATTTTATCTCAATATTTTTAGGCAATTTATAGGGTATTGTTCGATTAGGTTTTTGATCATTGTAATTTCTAAAGTCAATATTAGTTTGAGTGTCCTTTTGAGAGAAAATAGCCATACTATAAAAACTGCCATCTAGATAAAATATTCGTAGTTCATATTTTTTTTCTATATAATTTTGAACTAAAGACGGAAAAAAAAAATTTGTTTTAACTTTATCTTTAGTTAATAAAGTAGTGTAATTATAGATGTCAAAATCCTCAAAATTTTGAACACAATTACCAGAAATAACTTTTGAAATATACTTTTGATTTGATTCTTTTAATAGTTTGAACAAACTAGATTTGCTTGAAAAAAAATAATCATCTGTTCTGCATAAGCAAACATTTTCTGCAATGTCATTTACAATTAATTTGTTTATATCGATATCAGTTATACTATTAATATGTTTTAATTTACATAATTTATAATATAAAAACTGAATTATTTTATCTAACTCTTCTGATTGCAATTTATCAAATTCATTCTTTATAGTAAACAAATCGTTTTTAATATTTAATTGACCTCTCCTATACCAAAATTTACTAATGTTTGAGAGTTTTATTTTTAATTCTTTAGTTTCAATATAAATTTCTTTTCCTGAAAATTTTAATTCTACATTATCTTGGCTGTTTATTCTTATAAAATTTTTATTAATTAAATTAAGCCAATTAATTACATCATCTGTTGTTTTGTCTGATAAATCTGAAATTATTAAAATCATATAAAATT
Source organism: Flavobacterium sp. (assembly GCA_043747155.1). Lineage (GTDB taxonomy): Bacteria > Bacteroidota > Bacteroidia > Flavobacteriales > Flavobacteriaceae > Flavobacterium. The sequence continues at coordinate 2,056 of JAYTPS010000401.1, forward strand.
AAAAAAATTAAAAAAGAGGTGGTTTTAATAATTAAAAAACACCTCTTAAATTTTAAAAAAGAATTTGCTAATTACAATATCCAGAAGTAGATGTTGTATTAACATAAGTCCATCCAGACCATCTTCCAGTGTTTGGATTATAAGTATTCATATACTTTGCAGAATCTGTACATCCACCATTACATGTAGATTGATACTTATAGGTATCATATACTCCGCCTTTAACATTAGATAATTCCTCTGTTGTTAATGACATTGAATCGTCATCAAATTGTTTTAATGATTTTAACGTTTTCATATTTAAAAATTTAAAAATTACAGTTTAATTATTACGAATTTTATTTAATCTCCAACTATTATAAAATATATTATCAAGACCAATATTTTTTCTTAATGAGTCAACTTTTTTGGGATTTAATAATTCAGGAGATATTTTTTTTTCATCTGAAATATATGAACCAAAATATTGTTTATCTATACTCTCCCACATTTTTCTATCATAGATTAATGCATAATCTCTAGGATTACATTTACCTTTTTTAACATTATCTAAAAGCATTGGCAAGTATTTCTCTTTAAAATTATCATTTTGATGTAAAAATAAAATGTCAATGCTAAGAAAATCTTCAAAAGAATTATTTGATCCAATTAAAGCTGTGCTTGGATAGCCATATATATCTAATATGTTTTCTAATTTTTTACGGTTTTTTAAATCAACTATTTCTAATTCTGTTTCATTAACATACCTAGTTCTAACTCTTTGATCATCTTTATACATGGATAATAATTCATTTCTAAGTTTGATATTTATTTTATTTTTATATTCTTGTCTTAATAAATCTATTTTATCCTTATTCAAATTAGCGACTTTTTCAATTGTGTCTATAATTTTTTCCCAATCTTTATGTCTAGCTGTAATGAATCCAAAATTCGAATATCCAAAACTCACTTTTTTTTCAAAATTTTTGTCTATATTTCCAGACATCACAGCAGAACCTAAATATATACCATATTCATCGTAGCTATCGGTGTCTTTTGGTTCATAAATTTTAAACAAACTATCTAAAATCTCATAACTTCTTTGAAAATTATTACTTAAATACAAACTATCAGCTTCATAAACCTTTAAATAATAAGGAATATAATTAACTTCTTCCTGTACTTTATTTTCAACAATTATATTGTTTTTGGATTTACAAGAAATAATAATTAACGAAACTACCAACAATAACAATTCAATTTTTTTCATAGTAATAAAATTTATTCTTCCAAATTTATTGATTTGTTTTGTTATGTCAAATTTGTAAGTTTATTTTTAAATAAAAAATGCAATTTCAAGCAAAAATTATGCTAATTAGAGCATTATTGCTATTTTTGGTGCAAATAGTAATAAAATGATAAAGCAAAGACTTAAAGATTTTAGAGAAAAAAAGTTTACTCAAGAAGAGTTTGCCTATAAACTTGGTATGGAAACTTCGAATTATAATCGCAGAGAAAATGGAGTAACCAAAATATCTAAACAAGAATGGGACAAAATGGCAAAAATTCTAGAAACCACTTTAGATGAAATATACGAACCAGAAGATGGTGTGTATGTTATCAATGGCGATTATGCTCATGGTAA
>JAYTPS010000402.1:0-3552 GCA_043747155.1 Flavobacterium sp.
CACCGAAGCAACAATCAAAACAGGTCGTTTTGAGGACTTTAAAACAGCAGAAGGAATACAAGGTAACACTTATACTCAATATTTGAGTGTATGTAGCTATGAAGCATTAAAATCTTACGAAGGTTCTGATTATACTAGAATTTTGAGATTTACAGATGCAGGAGAAGTTTTATGTGAAACTCAAACTGATGGTACTATCAAAGGGCAGCCATTGAAATCATTTTTGGTTGGAATTAGAGAAGATGCGGCAGTAGATGACAGACCAAAAGCGAAATTGACTTTAAAATACAAAAATCATACAATGAGTGTATTGCACCCTGATTATGATGTAAATGCTCTTGAAGGTATTTATGATTTGGATTTTGAGCAAGTAGGAACATCAACAAGTACATTAATTAAATTTACTGCAAAAACCTGTAATGGTAATACTGTAAATAGTTTAACACTTGCTGACATAGTTTTGGTAAATGGTTCTGGAGTAGTTCAAACACCAACATCATTAACTGCTAATCCAACAACAGGAGAATACTCACTTGTAGGAACTGCATTTGCAGCAGGATTTAAACTTTATACCGATGGTGTAGTAGCACAATCTGTAAAAAGATATGAAACTCCAACTATTTTAGTAATAGCATAATGAGAGTTTATTTAGGGATTCAATTCAAGGAGGGTATAACAATGCCCTTCGATGAATTTGAAAAACTACATAGCCAATTGTATGTTTTTGATAAATTCCAAGAAAAAGAGAAGGCAAAACATTTGAAAGAAGCGTATAAAATTGCAACCGCAGGAAATATAAAAGAAGATGGCGAACTTTCTACAACTAGCGGAAAAAGCAAAAAAGCTGACAAAGAGTAGATTAGAAAAAGATTTATTTGATTATATAAGACGTCTTGAACACTATATTTTAGATTTTAATAAATATCAAATACAAGATGAAAGTGAAGATATATATGGAAATGCGTTAGGTTTTTATAGTGAAGCAACTCAAGATTTTAATCCAGAAAAAGTAGCAGGAAGTCCATTTACAGGATATGATTCAGGAAAATGGTTAAACAGCTTTGCGTTAAAAGTAACAAATAACTCAATAAAATTTTATTCAAAAGATATTGAAAAGTCAAAATTGATAGCGAATAGCGAAAGTTGGTTATCAGATGAACTTTATGGATTAACAGATGAAAATTTACAAGAGGTAATATCTGAAAAGCTATTGCCTTTTTTTATACAAAATTTTAGAAATATACTTGATTTATGATTTACGATTCACTAGATAAAATTCCATTTAAATTATTCTACCATATTTTAGAAAGTGGCGATGTTTCTTTATTAGATACAGAAGATAAAAAAACAGTAGGAGAAGCAATATCTAATTTAGATTATTTACAATCGATTTGGAGCGTTTTAGAGGACGAACACGTAAAGCGTAAAGAAAGTAAAGGAGGTAAAAACTTTTTTAATCTAATCAAGCGTATTCACTTGGTAGTAATGAAACAAAGATTGATATTGCTTTGTGTAGATAGTTTGAGAACATCATATAATCAAGAAAGTTTAGGTATTCTAAAGGATTTTAAATTTTATGTTAACGATGAAAGCAACGAAAGTTATCATAAGGATTTAGAAATGATTGAAATGATGGCAAATGAATTGTCCGATACTATTGAGCAATTAAGTAAAGGATTGCCAAAAATTGAGGAACAAGAGGAAAAGAAAGAAGATACCTTGTTAGAAATAAACAAATTATTGGCAAGTTATAGTTTGATAGTAGGATATAGAATTGATCCAAACACAACAACCTATAACGAGGTTCAAGGAGTAGAGGAAAGCATAGAAGCAAAAATTAAGGCAACTAAAATAGAAAACAATGGCTAACAGTGGCGGAATAATTACGGTAAGAGATATTATAGAAGATGGTGCTTTAAACATAGGTACTACATTTGCCAATGAAATGAAAAAGGCGGATGATGCTATTGCTAAAACAAATCAAAATATCAAAGGTTTAGCCGATGCTTATAAAACCATTAGTCAAACTACAACAAATACGCAATTTCTTGAAGCGAAAAAACAAGAGCAGTTGTTGAATATCCAAATTACTAATGGATTAAAAGAACAAACACTTGCTTTACAAAACGCTGAAAAAGAAAAACAACAATTAATTAAAACAAATCTTGCTCAATCATTAAGTACTGATAAAATTGTAACAAGTAATAACAATGTAATAATAAGCAATAATAAAGTTTCTGAATCAGAAAACAAAAAAGCACAGTTAGAAGAAACTGCATCTAAAAAAGCAATAAAATCTAATGAAGATGAAAGGATTTCTGATTTAAAACTTCAAAAAGCTAGAGAAGATGCTTTTGATAAATTTGTAGCAGAAGAAAACAAAAAAGCACAGTTAGAAAATAGAAAACCAAAAACATCAGAAGAAATAGTAAACCAAAGAATACTAGCCAAAAATGCTGATACGAATGCATTGGCTACAAGTAAACTTGCCGGAGCATATCGTAATTTGTCAGCACAAGTAGCGATTGCATCAGAAAAGTATCAAAATATAATTGCTAGAGGAAGAACCGCAGAGCAAACACAAAAACAGTTTAATCGTGAAATAAGTAATGCTCAAAGAGAATTTAGAGAATTACAAAATCGTGTATTAAAAGCAGATGAAGCTGTAGATAAGTGGGGTAGAACCAATAAAAGAAGTATAGGTTTTGCAAAAGACCTTATTGGATCTTTTGGAATTGTTGGTGGAGTTCAATTAATAGCAAGTATAACAGAAAAAGTATATGCAGAAATTAAAGCTATTCAATCATTAGACAATGCTTTAAAAACCGCTACAGGAACATCAACAAACTTTTATAAACAACAAGCATTTTTAAATGATATTTCAGAACGTTATGGTGCTAGTATAAACGGATTAACAAAAGAATTTACTAACTTTTATATTGCTTCAAAAGACAAACTTGGAGGTGAAGAAATAAGAGGTATTTTTGAAAGCATTACAAAAGCAAGTTCAGTACTTGGATTATCATTAGAAGCTAGAGAACGTTCATTCTATGCTATAAACCAAATGATGTCTAAAGGAACAGTACAAGCAGAGGAATTAAGACAACAACTTGGGGATTCATTGCCAAATGCTTTTGGAATTATGGTTAAGGCATATCAAAAGCTACATCCTGAAATGCAGATTACAGAAGAAAGTTTTAGAAAATTAATGAAAGATGGTAAAATACTATCATCAGAAGTTTTACCTGAATTTGCTAGACAATTAGAAAAGTCTTATGGTATTGAATTAATAGATAGAGTTGAAACATTAACCGCAAAACAAGAACGATTAGGAAATTCATTTACCAATATGGTAAGACGAATTACAGAAGGAGATAATATTATTTCTAGTAGTATTGGAAACTCACTTGATGTATTAACTTTTGGATTAAATAATATTGAAAAAATAGCAGGATTTATATTATTAGACCTTACAGGAATAAGACAAATTATTGATTTTTTTAAAGGAGATAAGAAGCTGTAGATTTGGTACAAATGAGAATGAAAACAAAT
>JAYTPS010000403.1:0-6563 GCA_043747155.1 Flavobacterium sp.
TCCGTTTGTAGAAGTTAAAATAAATACTGGAGCGGTTCCGTTTTGACAAGTTGGAGTAATTTGAGCAAATGTTGCTAACGTTGGAGCATCAATCGTTACACTCAGATTAGTTACTACTGCACACTGAGCAGCATTAGGTGTAAAAGTATAATTAAATATTCCAGCAACTGTTGTGTTAATTATAGCTGGTGACCAAGTTCCTGTTATTCCATTATTAGAAGTTGCAGAAAGTGATGGAGCTGTTCCATTTTGACAAATATTGGCAATTGCAGTAAATGTTGGAACAATTGATGGTGCGTCAACTGTAACATTTAAAGTTGTAGTATCTGCACATTGTCCAGCATCTGGAGTAAATGTGTAAATAAATGTTCCAACTACTGAAGTGTCAATTGTTGCAGGACTCCATGTTCCAGTAAATCCATTGATAGACGTAGTTGACAATGCTGGTGCTGCCAAGTCTTTACAAATATTTGGAATTGAATTGAATGTAGAAATTGTTAATGCATTTATAGTAATATTCAAGGTAGCAGTTGTTGCACAAATTTCAGAATTTGGTGTAAATGTGTAAACAAATGGACCAGCAGTTGATGTATCAATTATTGCTGGATTCCAAGTTCCTGCAAATCCTTCATTAGAAATTACTGGCAATAATGGTGGGACATCATTAATACAAATTGGAGCAATACTATTAAATGTTGTTAGTGTAGGCGCAATAATTGTTACACTTAAAGTAGAAGTAATTGCACATGTTTGACTTGGAATTGGATTTGGTGTAAAAGTATATACAAATGTTCCAACCGTAGATGAATTAATAATTGCTGGATTCCATGTTCCAACAACTCCATTATTTGAAAGTAATGGTAAAACTGGTCCTACTGTGTTTTGACAAACATTAGGAATTGGATTAAATGTTGGTGTGATTTCTCCAGAAATAGTAACAATTAATGTAGCAGTAGCAACACAAGTTTGTGTTGGCGAATTATCCGCAGTAAATGTATAAGTTACAGTTCCAACTACAGCTGTGTTAATCGTACTTGGAGACCAAGTTCCTGTAATACCATTTGTAGATGATGAAGGAAGTAATGAAGCTGTAGTATTTTGACAAATATCAGAAATTGGATTAAATGTTGGTACAATTGGAGCATCAATAGTGACATTCAAAGTAGTTGTTGTCGCGCATTGACCTATTGCTGGAGTAAATGTATAGGTTATAGTTCCAACAACACTTGTGTTAATTGAAGAAGGATTCCAAGTTCCAGGAATACTATTTGTTGACATTGTTGGAAGTGCAAGAGCAGTTCCGTTTTGGCAAATATTAGCAATTGGATTAAATGTAGGAGTTACTGGAGTGTTAAAAGTAATATTTACAATATCTTGATCTGTATTTAAACCACAATTAATTATACATTTATAATCTCCAGATTGAGAAACAACTATGGTTTGTGAGGTTTCACCAGGAATTAAAACATTATTAAAATACCAAGTATAAGTAGTTGCGCCTTGTATTGTTGCTGTTATCGTATGAGTAGTTGCATTACATATAACTTGATCTGCACCTAAATCAACACTACAAACAATATCACAATTGGTACTTCCTGCTCCAGTTGAAGTATTATTAGTTTGATTAAAAGTAACCGTTCCTGGATTATTACTAAAATTAGTAATCATTACAACATAAATTTGACCTGCAATAGCACCAGGAATAGTAAAATTTTCTATTGGAGCTGCAGAATAACTACAAGCAACTGTTGGCGCTAAATTACCACAAGCTGCTGCAATATTTGGAAACGGACCATAGGCAATAAAATCGACATCTTGATTATTATATAATGGTGCATTATTTCCTTGTGTAATTTGAAAATTTAGTGGACCAGTATTCAACACTTGAAAATAAAACCAAGCTGGATTAGGTGTAGTAATTAAACAACCTATAGTACCTAAACTAGGAACACCTGTTGTGTTGGTGTATACTAAACCTGTTTGTCCGCAAAAAGGTTGAGAGTCATTACATGTAGTTGTAACAAAAAATGTTCTCGGACCATTCCACAAACTTATATCTGTTGCAGAACATAAAGCTCTTACAAAAAACTCATAATTCACTCCAGCTGTTAAACCAGTAGCTAAATAACTAGTACTAAAAACAATAACTCCTGTTGCAGTTGCTGCTGGTGTTCCAGAACCTGCAGGTTGTATAATAATTTCCCAAGAAGTTGCCGTTCCGTTCTCTGTCCATGTTAAAGTTGAAGTTGAAGAACTTACAGCTGTAGCAATAAGATTAGTTGGTTTAGGACAAGTTGGTGCTGGAGCACAAGTAACATTTGCAATCCAACCAGCAGCAGCAATACTACCATCGGATGTAAATACAAATGTTAAACAACCTGAAGAAGTAGAACCTGTAAATTGAGGAGGTAAAGCAGTTCCTGAATAAGTTCCTAACAATGTTCCAGTAGCACTATTACCATCATAAATTCTTAATTGATCAAATCCTGCTTCAGTTACAAATGATGTAAAAGTAACTGTAACTTGTTCCGTTGAAATAGTAGGGCAAATTGTGGTTGTAACGTTTAAACTATTTGCATAATTAGCAGTAGCTCCGCCTGGATCTGTAAAAGTTCCTCCACAAACTGGTGGTGCAACGGGTGTTGTTATATTAACTCCTGTAGACCAGTCACTTAAATTTGTTGCAGAACATTCAGCTCTTACATATAATGTATAACAGGTATTTGGTGATAAACCGGTTAAATTGAAAGGATTTGTTGTTGTAGAAACCCAACCTGTAGAAGCGGCTGTTGGTAAAGGAGAACCACATGGTAATGCTAAAACATTCCATGTTGTTGCCGTACTATTATTTGTCCATCCTAAAGTTACAGAAGTAGATAATAATACTGATGTAACTAAATTAGTTGGTTTAGGACAAGTTGGAGCTGTAGCACAAGTTACATTTGCAATCCAACCAGCAGCTACCGTTGCTGCTCCACTTCTAAATCTAAAAGTTAAACATCCATTAGCTGCAGATGATGTAAAAGGTCCTGGAATCGCTGTTCCCCAATATGATCCAGCCAAACCACCAGGAACAGTTCCTGCAGGATTTCCGCTAGAAATTTGAGTTGCAGCAACTGAATTTCCATCAAAAACATACAATCCATCAGCATTTATTTGAGTATTAAATGCCGTAAATGTTACTGTAACTGCATCACCTGCAATAAGCGGACATACTGTTACTGTAGAATCAGTATTGTTTGTGTAGTTTGCTGTTGCTCCACCTGGATCTGTAAAAGTTCCTCCACAAACTGGTGGATTCACTTGTGTGGTTACATTAAGTCCATTTGACCAATCACTAATATCGGTTGTTGAGCATACAGCTCTAACATAAAATGTATAACATGTTGTTGCGCTTAATCCAGTTATTAAAAAAGGATTTGAAGTTGTAGAAACCCAACCAGTAGTTGTAGTAGTTGGTAGAGGCGAACCACAAGGTAAAGTTAAAACTTGAAATTCAGTAGCTGTACTATTGTTTGTCCATCCTAAATTCACTGAATTATTTGTAACCGTAGTTGCAACTAAAATAGATGGTTTTGGACAAGATGGTGCTGGAGCACAAGTTACATTTGCAATCCAACCAGCTGGAGTTACACTTCCGTCAGATGTAAAAACAAATGTTAAACATCCTCCAGGTGCGGATGATGTATAAGATGGTGGTAATGCTGTTCCTGTTAAATTTGCTAATTGAGGAGAAGTTATACTATTCCCATCATAAACTTTTAGGAAATCGAATCCATTTTCAACTGCAAATGAAGTAAAAGTTACAGTAACTATTTCTGATGCTGTAGTTGGACATATTACTGTTGTGATGTTTGCATTGTTTGCATAATTACCTGTTGGTCCTCCAGAATCAACAAAATTTCCACCACAAACTGGCGGTGCAGTAGTAGTTGTAAAATTAAATGGCCCAACCCAGTTACTTGTAATTCCATCTGGACACAAAGCTCGAACATAATACTTATATGCAGTATTTGCATCTAATCCTGTTGCTATGTATGGTAATGTTCCATTGTAAACAACTCCAACTCCAGTTGCTGGAGAAGCAGCAGGTAATACTTCTATTTCCCATGAAGTTGCTCCACTTGGATTTGCCCACGATAAACTTGCTTGGTTAGACAATAATGCTGTTGCTGTTAATGTTGTTGGATCTAAACATTGTTCTACAACTCTAACATTATCTAATAACCATCTATCGCCACTAATTCCTGAAACAGTTTGATTATATTTCATAACAAAAGCTATGTAAACTTGTGTTCCAATCATTGCTGCCGGAAAGCTAATTATTTTTTCTGTATAAATATTATAAGCATTTTGAACTCCTGCAGGATCTAATGTTAATTGATCTTCTGTATATTCAATAAGTTGAGTTGTATATGCAGCAGGAATATTTTGTAAAGCAGTAGAAGGTGCAACTTTTACTTGATACAATGTACCAGTGTTTCCATTTGTAAAAGATCGTGCAAAAAAACGTAATTGTCCATTTGGAGGAACGGTAACTAGTGGTGTTGCAAGATAATCTTCAGAGGTGTTACCAATTCCAATATTTTCTCTATTTATGTAGGCAGCATTTGTACCTGCATAAACTAATGGTGGTGTTGGCGGCGTAACAACTCCATTGTTAATTCCCCAACGCTGACCTAGTCCAACTCCATTGTCAAAAACTGCCCAATTTCCAGTTCCTAAAGTCCAATTTGTTGACGGCAATGCATCAGGACCAGTTGTGCTTTCAAAACCTTCTAATGCTAATTGAGAGTAACTAACAAATGAAAGTAAAAAAGTTAAAATGAGTAATGTAATTTTCTTCATTTAATAAGGAAATTTAAATTAATATATTTTTAATGTTTGTTTGATATAATCTCCAAATTTAACAAAATTTATAAATAAAGTAATAAAATTGATGTTTTTAACTAAATAAAAATGCATAAATAAAATTAGCTTGCAGATTGTCGATTTTTTATGCATTTTATCTATTTTTGCAATAGAAAAAGAATAAGATGTTAGAAAAAGAAAAAAGAAACTTTGAAAAAACAATAATTGTTGGTGTAGTAACACAAAATCAAAGCGAAGAAAAATTACTTGAGTATTTAGATGAATTAGAGTTTTTGACATTTACTGCTGGCGGTGAAGTTGTAAAACGATTTTGGCAAAAAATGGAACGTCCAAACCCAAAGACTTTTTTAGGTACCGGAAAAATGGATGAAATTGCTCTTTATTGTAAAGAAAATGATATATCTTCAGTAATATTTGATGACGAATTATCTCCTTCACAACAAAAAAATATTTCTAAAATTATTGATAGTAAAATATTAGACAGAACCAATTTAATTCTAGATATTTTTGCTCAGCGTGCCGAAACTTCCTATGCAAGAACACAAGTAGAACTTGCACAATGTCAGTATTTATTACCAAGACTTTCAGGAATGTGGACACACCTTGAGCGTCAAAAAGGAGGAATTGGTCTTCGTGGTCCAGGTGAAACCGAAATTGAAACTGACCGAAGAATTGTTAGAGATAGAATAGCATTATTAAAAGAAAAAATTAAAACTATAGATAAGCAAATGTCGGTTCAACGAGGCAATCGTGGTGCCATGGTTAGGGTTGCGATAATTGGTTATACAAATGTTGGAAAATCAACATTAATGAATGTTATCAGTAAAAGTGAAGTTTTTGTAGAAAATAAACTTTTTGCAACTTTAGACACTACTGTTAGAAAAGTTGTGATTGGCAATTTACCCTTCTTACTTTCTGACACGGTTGGTTTTATTAGAAAACTTCCAACACAACTAATAGAATCATTTAAAAGCACTCTTGATGAGGTTCGAGAAGCTGATTTATTGCTTCATGTTGTAGACATTTCCCATCCAGATTTCGAAGAGCATATTTCATCTGTAAATCAAATTCTTTTAGATATTAAAAGTAATAATAAACCCATTATTATGGTTTTCAATAAAATTGATGCTTATCAACATCTTACTATAGAAAATGATGATTTAATAACTGAAAAAACAACAAAGCATTATACTCTTGAGGAATGGAAAGATACTTGGATGTCTAAAATTGGAAAAGACAAAGCGCTTTTTATATCGGCATTAAATAAAGAAAATCTTGAAGCATTTAGAGAAGTAATTTATGATAAAATTAGAGAAATTCATGTTACTCGTTTTCCTTATAATAAATTTTTATATCCTGACTTTAAAGATATTGAAGTAGAATAAAAACTTGTAGTTTGCAATTAAAAAATCCCTTTAAATTCTTAAACTTAAAGGGATTTTAATTTAATTTTATTATATATTAAAATCCGTAATTTACACCCAATCCAAACACTTGTCTAACTTGAACTGCTTTAATTGCGTTGTCGTCATAAATCGCTTGTAATGAAACGTTTGCTGACATATATTTATTGATTTTCATGACAATATTAGCTTGATAATCAACGTCAACATTTTGTGGTTTGTCTAAATAATTTGAGTATAAATTAAGAATGTTTTCCCAAGATACGTTTTCCATTATTTTAAATTTGT
>JAYTPS010000404.1:0-3002 GCA_043747155.1 Flavobacterium sp.
AATAATGTTAGTTCAATTGATATTTTTATTAGTAATTGCTCCGCAATATCGTTTTTTTATACATTTAACTTTATTTCTTAGTTTTTTAATTTTTGCAAGTTGGTTTACCCATCGAAAATATGTTTTATTTGGATATCTAGTTTCAACTTTATCAGTTATTATTGTAGTTTTTTTTCCAATAAGTTTTAAAGGTTTAACCCAAAATAAATTGATAAGTAAAAATAGTAATTTCAATTTAAGAAATACATTTATACCGCACAACAATACTAAGCTAAAAACTATTTTTCAAGAAAAACAATTGGGTAATTTAAAGTTCAACTCACCAGTAAACAATTACTTTTTTTGGGGAACAGGAAATGGCGATTTACCTGCAGTTAATATTGATCAATTACATTATTTCGAAAAATATTTTTATGTAACTCCACAACTAAGAACCAAAGAGCTAAAAGATGGTTTTTATTCCAAAAAAAATTAAGGAATGAATATATTGGAACTGAAATCATTTTTAGATGAAAAAGTTGAACTTTATAATAATCCTAATTTTATTGAAACTGATCCAATACAAATTCCGCATAGTTTTTCACTAAAAGAAGATATTGAAATCTCTGGTTTTTTATCTGCAACAATTGCTTGGGGAAACCGCAAAATGATAATCAATAATTCTAAAAAAATGATGAATTTATTAGGTAACTCGCCTTATGATTTTGTCATGTCGCATTCAGATAACGATTTACAAAAATTGCAAAATTTTGTTCATCGTACCTTCAATAATCAAGATTTTGAAACATTTATTAAAGGTTTAAATCACATTTATAAAAATCATGATGGTTTAGAAACATTATTTTCAAAGAATTTAGCAGAAAATTCCATGCAAAAAAGCATTTCTGAGTTCAAAAAAACTTTCTTCGAAATAAACCATCAATACCGAACCCAAAAGCACATTTCTGATCCAGTTAATAATTCTGCTGCCAAAAGAATTAACATGTTTCTTCGTTGGATGGTTAGAAAAGATAATAAAGGTGTTGATTTTGGTCTCTGGAGAACCATTCCAAATTCAGCTTTGTCATGTCCATTAGACGTTCATTCTGGAAATGTTGCAAGAAAATTAGGATTACTATTACGAAAACAAAACGATGCAAAAGCTTTGTTTGAACTCGATACAAATCTTAGGAATTTAGATGAAAGCGATCCTGTAAAATATGATTTTGCATTATTTGGATTAGGAGTTTTTGAAAAGTTTTAATTATTGATATTGATTTTGTTTTTTTGCAATTGAAATTGATTTTTTATTCTATTTTTGCTAAAACCAAAAACACAACAAACAAAGATGCTTATTATTGGAATTGCAGGTGGAACAGGATCAGGAAAAACAACAGTTGTTCATCAAATAATGAATGAATTACCAGAAACCGAAGTCGGTATAATATCACAAGATTCTTACTATAAGCAAAATGTTGGAATGAGTTACGAAGAGCGAAGTAATATTAATTTCGATCATCCAAGAGCAATAGATTTTGAACTTTTAGTGCAACATCTAAAAGATTTAAAAGCCAATAAAATCATTGATCAACCAGTTTATTCATTTGTAACTCACAATAGAACAGACGATACTATATCAACCCATCCAAGAAAAGTAATGATTGTTGAAGGAATTTTAATTCTTTCTAATCCTGAACTACGTGACATGTTTGACATAAAAGTTTATGTTCATGCCGATTCCGATGAAAGATTAATTCGCCGTTTAAAACGAGATATTGCAGAACGTGGTCGCGATATGGAAGAAGTTCTAAATCGTTACCAAACTACATTAAAACCAATGCACCAACAATTTATTGAACCAACCAAAGCATTTGCCGATATTATAATTCCTAACGATAAATATAACACAGTTGCAATTGATGTTGTTCGCGCAGTAATAAATCAACGATTAACCTAAAAAAGTTATTTATATTAAATGAAAAATTGGTATCAAAACTTAATAAACGATTACCCATTTCTTAAATTTTTAGGAAGTAGATATACCTTAGTATTACTTTTTTTTATCATTTGGATGCTTTTCCTTGACAACTATTCTTACCTTGATCATCGTGTTTTAAATAAAGAAATAAACGAACTCGAAGACAATAAAGAATACTACAAACAAGAAATTTACAAAGACAAAAAAAGTATCAAAAACCTTAATAATCCCGGTCAAACTGAACGTTATGCTCGAGAAAAATATTATATGAAAAAAGATAGCGAAGATATTTATATAATAGACATTGAAGAAGATAGGTTAAAGGACAGTTTAGAAGCCAATCAGTAGGCATTTTTTTTAATTGTATTTCCTGCTGTACGAACCGCATGGCGGTTTTCTCCCATCAGGGCTAAATAGTTGTCTCTAAATTAGAGTTTCAAATAATAACAACAATAAATTACAGAATTCGTGAGCAAAAACAACACACTTTTTTCAGAATTCAATTCGGTTTCTTCCAAACAATGGAAACAACAAATACAATTCGACCTTAAAGGTGAAGATTATAACCAAACATTGGTTTGGGAAAGTCCAGAAGGAATAAAAGTAAAACCTTTTTATCATAGTGACCAAGCTAATTCTAAACTAGAAGCAAAAGCTACAAATAATGGTTTTTCAATACAACAAAACATCTTTGTTCACGATGTAAAAAAATCTAACGAAAGAGCATTAGATTCATTAAATCGTGGTGCTGAAAATATTCGTTTTACTTTACAAAACGAAACCATTTCAATAGAAGATTTAATGCAAAATCTTCCTTTAGAAAACGCAACCTATTATTTTTATTTTCCATTTATTTCTGTTGACTTAGCTCTAATAATAAACAAATATGCCACTATAAATCATGCAAAATTTGTAATTTTAATTGATCCAATTGGTCAACTTTGCAAAGATGGTAACTGGTTTGAAAGTTTAGATAAAGATTTCTTAAAATTAGACACAATAAGTAAAAATTTTCCTCAATTAGCAAATAATAGCAATGATATTA
>JAYTPS010000405.1:0-3579 GCA_043747155.1 Flavobacterium sp.
CCACGCATGGTTCGCAGTTTTTGAGATAAATCGGCTTTAAAAGCTTCCATATCTATAGCTTTTTGTGGTTTTATTACAATTACTGGCAACATCATATCGTTGTTGTCACCATATAATTTTCTAATAAAATTTACTGGAATAAAAACCGATGTATCATTACTATCGCCAAATAATCCTGCACCTTGCTTTTTTAGAATTCCAATAACTGTAAATTTCTGACCATACAATCGTACTTGTTTTCCTATTGGATCGATATTTTCAAAAAGCACATTTGCAATTTCGTCTCCAATAACAATAACTGCCGAACCAGAGTTGGATTCTGATTCATTATAAAATCGTCCTTTTTGAAATTCTAAACCTTGAATATCAATAAACTCTTGCGAAACTGGCACAACGTTTATTGAACTTACTGATTTGTCTTCGTGTTTTATAATTTCTGCTTGAACAAACATTTGATAAGCAAGTTCTTGTGCATCAGGCAAATTGTTTTTTAGGTATTGATATTCATCATAGTTTACATTAGGAAACTGCTCTCTCTTCCATCTTGGAATATCTGATGGTCCAAAAGATTGACTTGTTAAATAAATGGTGTTTTTATCTAAACTACTTAAACTTTTTTTAATTTTTTGATCTAAAGAATCTACAGCTGCCAAAACTGCAATTATTGAGAATATCCCAATAGTAACACCAAGTAACGAAAGTAATGTTCGCAATTTATTGCTTCGTAACGCATTCATTGCAAACCTAAAACTTTCTTTTAATAAACGAAAATATACTAACATTGTAGATTTTTTTCTTTGTTCAAATTTAAGTTATTAGTAAATAGAATAACTATAATGTTACAGAAAATCGAAACAAATAATCTTTTAACCCTGAATGTAGTGGAAATCTTTTTTATCTTGAACTTGTTTCAAGATCTTGAAACAAGTTCAAGATAAAAAAATTGGAACGAAATGCAGGAAAATGGTGAGCAAAAATTACTACTGATTCGTTCCTAAAAAAAATCAAAAATGAGATTGATTCCTAGCTTTCAATTACTTACTTTTGCGTGCTTAACAACACTACTTAATGAGCACTACTAAAACTATTAAATCGGCATTAATTTCGGTCTTTTCTAAAGATGGATTAGAACCAATTGTTCGCAAACTACACGAGCATAATGTAAGTATATATTCGACTGGAGGAACCGAAGAATTTATTAAAAATCTTGGAATTCCTGTAATTCCTGTTGAAGATGTTACTTCGTTTCCTGAAATTCTTGGTGGAAGAGTAAAAACATTGCATCCAAAGATTTTTGGCGGAATTTTAAATCGTCAGAATAATGAAACCGATGTGCAACAAATGAAGGAATTTGATATTCCTCAAATTGATGTTGTAATTGTTGATTTATATCCTTTTGAAAAAACTGTTGCAAGTGGAGCTAGCGAATCTGAAATTATAGAAAAAATTGATATTGGTGGTATTTCGTTAATTCGTGCTGCTGCAAAAAACTTTAATGACACTGTAATTGTTGCTTCGGTAAACGAGTATAGTTTGTTTTTAGAAATGATTTCGCAAGGAAATGCAACTACAACTTTAGAACAAAGAAGATTATTGGCAACTAAAGCTTTTCATACTTCGTCACATTATGATGCTGCAATCTTTAATTATTTTAATACTGACGAATCAGTTTTAAAAGTTAGTATTGATGAATGTCAAATATTACGTTATGGTGAAAACCCACATCAAAAAGGATTTTTCTTTGGCGATTTTGATGCAATTTTCACAAAACTTCATGGCAAAGAATTATCATATAACAATCTTTTGGATGTTGATGCAGCTGTAAATTTAATTTTAGAATTTAAAAATCAATCCCCAACATTTGCAATATTAAAACACAATAATGCTTGTGGTATTGCAACAAGAAGATCAATGAAAGAAGCATATCTTGATGCATTGTCTGGCGATCCAACATCGGCATTTGGTGGAGTATTAATTGCCAACGGAAAAATTGATGAAGCAACAGCAAACGAAATAAACTCATTATTTTGTGAAGTTGTAATTGCACCAAGCTATGATGAAAAAGCGTTAAATATTTTACAAGAAAAAAAGAACCGAATCATATTGATAATAAAAGATGTACCTTTACCTCAACGTCAACTAAGAACATGCCTTAACGGAATTTTAGTTCAGGATAAAAACAACATCACAGACAATAAAGAAGCACTAAAAAGCGTTACCATAACAACACCAACAAATCTAGAAATTGAGGATTTAATTTTTGCATCTAAAATTTGTAAAAACACAAAATCTAATACTATAGTTTTAGCAAAAAATGGTCAATTAATTGCTGCTGGAACAGGACAAACATCACGAGTTGATGCCTTGAAACAAGCAATTGAAAAAGCAAATTCATTTGGTTTTGATTTAAAAGGAGCGGTAATGGCAAGCGATGCGTTTTTTCCTTTTCCAGATTGTGTTGAAATTGCAAAAGATGCTGGCATAACAGCAGTTATTCAACCTGGTGGTTCAATAAAAGACGAATTGAGCATAAATTATTGCAATGAAAATAAAGTTGCAATGGTATTTACTGGAACACGTCATTTTAAACATTAATTTTATTATTTTTGTCAAAAACTAATTATTAACAACTTAAAACCCTTTTAAAAAGTATGGGATTTTTTGATTTCATGACCGAGGATATAGCAATTGACCTTGGTACCGCTAATACACTAATCATTCACAACGACAAAGTTGTAATTGATAGTCCTTCTATTGTTGCAAGAGATAGAATATCTGGAAAAATCATAGCTGTTGGTAAAGAAGCCAACATGATGCAAGGTAAAACCCATGAAAACATAAAAACCATACGACCATTAAAAGACGGAGTAATTGCCGATTTTGATGCTTCTGAAAAGATGATAAGTATGTTTATAAAAAGCATTCCTGCTTTAAAAAAGAGAATGTTTACACCAGCTTTGAGAATGGTTGTTTGTATTCCTTCGGGAATTACCGAAGTAGAAATGCGTGCCGTAAAAGAAAGTTGTGAGCGTGTAAATGGTAAAGAAGTATATTTAATTCATGAACCAATGGCAGCAGCAATTGGAATTGGAATTGATATTATGCAACCAAAAGGTAATATGATTGTTGATATTGGTGGTGGAACTACTGAAATTGCAGTAATAGCACTTGGCGGAATTGTTTGTGACAAATCGGTAAAAATTGCAGGTGACGTTTTTACAAATGATATCATTTATTACATGAGAACCCAACACAATTTATTTGTTGGAGAAACTACAGCCGAGAAAATAAAAATTCAAGTTGGAGCAGCAACAGATCAATTAGAAACTCCACCAGATGATATGTCAGTTCAAGGTAGAGATTTACTAACTGGTAAACCAAAACAAGTTGAAGTTTCTTATAGAGAAATTGCCAAAGCTTTAGACAAATCTATTCAAAGAATTGAAGATGCTGTTATGGAAACATTATCTCAAACACCTCCAGAATTAGCAGCTGATATTTACAATACAGGTATTTATCTTGCTGGTGGTGGTTCAATGCTTCGTGGTCTTGATAAACGTATTTCTTTAAAAACAGATT
>JAYTPS010000406.1:0-6810 GCA_043747155.1 Flavobacterium sp.
CAATATCATATAAATGTATCCAAGATTGTATTTGTTTACCCGAGCCAAAACCAGACCCAACATACATTTTTATTGGTTTCATCATTTCAAGAAGTGCTCCTCCTTTTTCTGAAAAAACTACTCCAGTTCTAAGTTTTGCAACTTTAATATTTAATAATTTAAATTGATTGGCACTTTCTTCCCATTTTACAACCAAATTTCCTAAAAAAGAGTTGTCAATTTCTGTAGATGATTCAGTATAAATCTTTTTGTAACTATCAGGATAAATTGCAATTCCTGAGGCAGAAATAAATTGTTTAACTTGATGCGTATTTTTTTTAAGTAAATTAAAAAGTAAATTGGCTGATAAAACTCTACTTTCTATTAATTCTGTTTTATAGGAATCTGTCCAACGTTTGGCTATTGTTGCACCAGCCAAATGGACAATTACATCTACACCTTCGATACAATTTTCGTCAATTTTTCCTTCTTGAGGATTCCAAAAAAAACCTTGGTAATTAGTTTTGTTAATTATTTTTTGAGGAGAAGTTGTTAAATAATGAATGGTATGACTGTTATTAATAAGTAAATTAACTAAATCTTGACCTATTAAACCTGTTGCTCCTGTAATTAGAATTTTCATTACTTTAATTTTTATCAAATTTACGATTTAACATTCTAAATTGTAAGTTAATTGTTAATGGTTTAACTTTTGTTTCATGTCGCACAGTTTTTTGTAGCAAAGTTTTTAAGAAACGACGTTTTTTATTGAAAATTAGAATAACACTTCTAAGATGCTCATTGAGAAAAATTAATTACATAATCAACAACAAAAAATCTCAATCATGAAATTGAGATTTTAAGTTTTATACTATTTGAAAATAAAATTAATGTCCAGAAACACTTCCGCCTGAATTTTCTTCTTTAGAAATGTTTTTTGGTGTTCCATCGTATTCAATTGATGCTCCGCTAGATGCTTTGGCATTTAAACTTATTATTGGATGAACTTCAGATGAACTACCGCTGGTTGATTCAGAAATAACTTCGTTTGCCAAAAGATTTTTAGCATCAGTTTCGCTTCCGCTTGATGATGACGAGTTATATTTTAGAGCAATTCCTGTTAAAGAGATGTTGCTTCCGCTAGTTGATTCGCTAATGATATTATCGAATTCTACAGTAGCATCAATTTCGCTTCCACTATTAGATTTCACAACTAAATTTAACCCTTTTAAGGTTTCATTGCTGCTTAAAGTTGATCCACCTGAAGCTTCTAAAGATTCAATTACAGGCATTTTTACTTTAATAATTTCTGATTGAGCACTGTAAATATTTTGATCAGTAGTCACAATAAGAGTTCCGTTTTCGACTTTGGTTGTAATATGACTTAATAAATTTTCATCGGCTTCAACTTCAACAGAAACTTCATCACCTTGTTCAACAATAACTTCTAAACCTCGATTTACAGAGATTTTTGTAAATGTTTCGGCGATCTTTCTTTGTTCTGTTTGAACATTTCCATTTCCTTTAATGCCATCAAATACTTGATTGCAAGAGGTAAATAATAATGCAACTAGTGCTGCAATAATTATTTTTGTGCAAATAACTATAAACTTTATCATGATTATTTAGTTTTAACGATTATACCATCTTTATTTATTGTTAAACTTCCTGGCTCACCAGTTCCAGTTGTAGTTTGAATTACTTCTTTTCCGTTTACTTTTACCGAAATAGTTTTTACAGAATCTGTAGTTTCGTCAATTAAATTAATTTCTTCATTGTCAACTATATCATCAAATTCATTTTCTTCTGTAGGACAATTTAAACATTTTATATTAGTATCTTCAACTTTATAAATATATTTATCTGAACTAAAGTGTAAATTGAAATATTCGTCATCCGATTCATCAAAGTTTTGAACAGATTCGTCAGCTTTTAATAATGTTCCTTTTGGTAAATATAAGAATAATTCAACTCTTTGGTTTCTATATTTATTTTCAACTTTAGTAAGTAAGAAATTGTCTAAAATTAATTGATTACCAATAATTTTATAACCATACATAATCTCTTTTGCGCGTTTCTTAGCTTCGAGAGGTGTTTTTCCTACTGCTAATTTTTCAACTTGAATGTAAGGTAATAATTCATCGGTTTTTAATATTTTGAAACTTACATTATTAGAATAAATAATTTCGTTGCCTTTTTCGTCTTGTGTTAATTCAAAATCTGATCGTCTATAATTCTCTTTAGAGTAGAAATCATTGTTTTTAAATTTCACAAAAAGTGTATCAATTTGAGTAATTTTTATTGTTTCTTTTTTTAAATCTTTTGCCTCAGATGAAATTTGTGTTAATTCGTTAATTCCTATTGAAATTAATATTCCAACTGCAATTATCCAAAGTGCTAACAAACTATATTTTGCAATATTTCCAATCGATTTTAAATTAGTAACTAACAATTTTAATCCTAATATAAGCAAGAAAAACAATGGAATTCCAAATGCTAAAAGAAATAAAATTCCTTGAATCCAAAGTGGTGTTTCAAGACCAATTGGTGTGTTAAAATGATTAATTATAGTGTTTTGAGGCAACGATGAAGAAAACATTAAAACTAAAGAACTTATACAAACTCCTAATAAAGAAAGTGATGAAAAAACAACAATTAAAGCTCCTAAAACTTTAGCAAAAGCGCCAAAAACAGCTATAAAAGCATTGCCTAATTTATTTCCTGCGTTTTCAGTATTGCTTCTAATTTGGTTTCCCAATTTGTCATAATCAGCATTTTTTATTTTGTTAGAAATGTTGTCAAACTCTTCTCTAACTTTTTTTTCGATATTGGTTATTGTAACTGGTTCGCCAGTCATTTCTAATTTTTCTGATGTTGTAATGGCTTTAGGAGTTGCTATCCAAAAAATGAAATATGCAACAATTCCAGATCCACCAACAAATGTGAATAGTATAAATAATATTTTTATCCATACTGAATCTATTCCAGAATAATGACTTAAACCTGTTGCAACACCACCAATCAATCCTCTATCTTTGTCTCTATAAAGTTTTTTGGCTTTTCTTGGAGAATAGAATTGTTCTGTTTTAGAAGTTTCAGAATCATCATCAATTCTATAATCTTCTGGTTGTCCCATGACTTTTACAACTTCGTCAACATCAATAGTATTGATAACATGTTTATCACTTTTTTGTCTTTCTGTAAAAAGCTCGGCAACGCGCATTTCAATATCTTTCATTATTTCATCTTTACCAGAAGAGTTTGAAAGTGAACGTTTTATAGCATCAAAATATCTTGATAATTTTTGGTATGCATCTTCATCTATATGAAAAAATAAACCACCTATATTAATATTTACTGTTTTGTTCATGATTGTTAGTTTTGATTGGTTATGATGTTTACAGCATCAGACAATTCTGTCCAAGTGCTATTTAATTCGTTTAAAAATGTTTTTCCTAATTCGGTCAACTCATAATATTTTCTTGGCGGACCAGAAGTTGATTCTTCCCAACGATAATTGAGTAGACCATCATTTTTTAATCTTGTCAATAGTGGATATACTGTTCCTTCTACTACAAGCAATTTTGCATTTTTTAAGGTGTCTAATATTTCAGATGTGTAAGCTTCTTTTTCTTTTAATACAGATAAGATGCAGAATTCTAAAACACCTTTTCGCATTTGAGCTTTTGTGTTTTCAATATTCATAATTCGGTTTTGATTTTTTTAATCTGAAATTAGTTCAGATTGTGTTAAACTGTTCATTTTTTTGATTTTTGTTGATTGTTATTGATGATTGAAACTATTATTTATTTAAAGAATGGTATTGTTAATGGATAATTATATTTTTCTCCGTTGGATGCTTTGACTGCAGCACAAACAATCAAAATAAATTCAACAATTTTAAGAAAACCAAAGATTAAAATTGCTAGTAAAACTAGAATTATCATTCCCGTAAAGTCGCTAAAGTTATAATTGTTAAATTCAAAATCATTACCATTTAAAATATTTGAGATAATTACACTATTATACATCATGTAAATTATTATTGGTACAGCAATCATACATAAAACTATACTGTATAAAAAAATACTTAACTGGAAATTTAATACTTGTTTTCCGTTATGGTCAACAAATTCTGAATCTTTTTTCTTAGTGCTCCATATAATTATTGGAAAAATAAAATTACCAAACGGAATAAAATATTGAGATAAAGCACTTAAATGTGTTAATGATGATACTGTTCTTTCGTTAGCTGAATTCATGTTGATTTGTTTTTGATTTGTTTTTGATTGATATTTAAAACTAGAAAACTAACAATACTATAGATAGCTTATTAATTTCTTATACAAAGATACAACCAAAAAAAGGTATTATGTATTGCAAAGTACTTAATTTTAACATATCTTTAACTTTTATATTTTTAATTGTTACACTTTCATTTGTTGTATATTTGCAATAAAATCAATACTTAATGGAAATTTCACCTACTAAATTAAACAGTTTTTTATTTTTAAAACTACCTTCTGCATTTTTATGTGGAGTTAGGGTAAAATCTATATCTCTTGAAAAATGTGTAGTTACAGTTAAACATCGTTGGCTGAATCAAAATCCGTTTAACTCGATGTATTTTGCAGTACAAGCAATGGCTGCAGAGCTTTCAACTGGTGCTTTAGTTATATCACATATAAGAAAAAGCAAAAAGAATATTTCAATGTTGGTAGCTCATAATAAAGGTAATTTTACTAAAAAAGCTAAAGGTAGAATAACGTTTACTTGTAATGAAGGAAATTTGATAGAAGAAGCCATCAATAAAACCATTGAAACTGGCAATGGACAAACAATATGGTTAAAATCTATTGGAGTTGATGAAAAAGGTGATCAAGTATCTGAAATGGATTTTGAATGGAGTGTAAAAATTAAATAATAAAATGTTTTTGCAAATTATTCAATCCTTTTAATAAATTTGCTCCAGCATTTAAATAAATTTCAGAATAAAAAAATGAAAAAAATAGTATTTATAATTGTGTTGGTTTTTGTTTGGTCATTTTCGTTTTCTCAAAAGAAAGAAAAAATAAAAGGTTCAAAAGTTGTTACTACCGAAATAAAAAAAATTGAAGCTTTTGAATCACTTGAAGTAGCCGATAATATTGAGGTTTTATTGGTTAAAGGAACCGAATGTGGACTAGAAATTGAAGCTGACGACAATCTTCATGACGCAATTGATATTGTAATTAATGGTTCTACATTAAGACTATCAACTTTAAAAAATGCTTTTGGGTTTAAAAAACTTAGTATTAGAGTTACCTATAAAGATGATTTTGATTCGGTAATTACAAGAGATGATGCTTCAATAACTGCGCTTTCCGATATTGAATTAGACACAATTGTTTTTAAAAGCTATGATTCCTCAAAGTTATACATTAATTCTAAAACAAAGAGTTTCACTTTATTGATGGATGACAAATCTAAAGCAGAAATAAATTCTAAATCAGAAAAAACAGCCATTAGTTTGAGTAAAAATGCTAAGATTAAAGCTTTAATTGCTGCAAATGAATTAAAATTTGATATGTATCAAAAATCTGATGCTACAGTTGAAGGCGATATTGGTGATTTAACTTTGAGATTGGATAACAATGCTAGTTTTGCAGGTAAAAATCTTGTTGCAAAAAATGCCGAAATCACTACCGAAGGATATACAAGAGCAAGCATAAATGTAAAATCAAATGTAATAATTGATGCTTCTGGAAAATCTGAAATTCAACTTTATGGAGATCAAAAAGTTGAAATTAAACGATTTGATGATAGCTCGGTATTGATGAAAAAACCAACTAGATAATAGTTTATTTTCCTTTTCGTCTATTTCTTTCAAGTTTAAGTAAATTTAATTCTCTACTAGTTTGACCAGCAACCGAAGTATTTTCTTCGGCACGACGTATTAAATATGGCATAACATCACGAACTGGTCCAAATGGTAAATATTTGGCAACATTGTAACCGTTTTCGGCTAAATTATAACTAATGTTGTCGCTCATTCCGTATAATTGACCAAACCAAATTCTTGTATCATTTTTAGAAATTCCGTTATCGATTTGCATTTCCATTAACCTGTATGAACTTTCTTCGTTATGCGTTCCTGCAAAGATTGCCATAGTATTAATGTGTTTCATCATATAATCAACAGCAATATTATAATTATCGTCGGTAGCTTGCTTTGAAGAGCAAATTGGTGTTGGATATCCTTTTTCATCGGCACGTTTATGCTCTTTTTCCATGTATGCACCACGAACTAGTTTCATACCAATAAAAAAACCATCTTTAATTGCTCGTTCATGTAAAGATTTTAAATAATCCATTCTATCCCAACGGTACATTTGCAAAGTATTAAATACTATTACTTTTTCTTTATTATATTTTCGCATCATTTCTTCAACCAAATCATCAGCTGCATCTTGCATCCAACTCTCTTCTGCATCAATTAATAAGGCAACATCTTTTTGGTGAGCAGTTTTACAAATAATTTCGAAACGCTGCTTGACCTTATTCCATTCTAAGTTTTCATCTGAAGAGAGTGGTTGCTTCGCTCCTATTTTTACATATAAATCCATTCGTCCTAAACCTGTTGGTTTAAAAACGGCAAAAGGTATTGCTTGATGTTCTTTAGCAAATTCAACTGTTTTTAAAGTCATTTCTAGAGCAGCATCAAATTGAGCTTCTTCTTCTTTACCTTCAACCGAATAATCTAAAACAGATGAAACTCGTTTGGTGAACATATTATCAACAACTTTTAGGCAATCCATTTCGTTTACACCACCACAAAAATGGTCGAAAACC
>JAYTPS010000407.1:0-3023 GCA_043747155.1 Flavobacterium sp.
CAGTAACAATTCCTTCGCGTTTACTTCTAACATGATTTGCAGAAATTTCTATTCCGCGAACTTCTTGCTTTTCGGGATTTACAAACATTATTGATGCTGCGCTTCCAACACTTTCTGCCAAAGCTACACTTGCACCACCATGAAGTAATCCCATTGGTTGATGCACTCTAGAATTTACTGGCATTGTAGCAACTAGAAAATCTTCTCCAGCATCAATATATTCAATTTCTAGTGTTTCCATCAAGGTGTTATTAGACCATTCATTACACAAACGAAGCATTCTTTCTTTATCAAACGACATATTTATTTTTTATGCAAAATTAGTTATTTTTAAAAGAAAAGTAAGATAGTTTTACAAATACAGACTAATTTACAAAATATTGCGTTAGTATTTTTTATAAAATCCAGTTTTTGAAATTTCAAATAAATACATACATTTACAAAAATTCATAACCTTCATGAAAAATTTATTATTTATACTTCTTTTTGGACTTTTAATTTCGTTAAGTTCTTGCCGAAGCGACTTTAATTTTCAACCTAGCAATGGCGGATTAGAGTTTTCTAAAGACACTGTTTATTTGGATACTGTTTTTACAAACATTGGATCAAGCACATATAGGTTAAAAGTTTATAATAAAAGTGGAAACGATATTTCTATTCCAAAAATTCAATTGGCAAAAGGAACAAGTTCTAAATATAGAATGATGATTGATGGAATGACAGGTGAAGATGTTGACGCAAGTGGTTTTGGAGAAGGAAAAATATTTAATAATGTTGAACTTCTTGCAAAAGACAGTATGTATATTTTTATTGAAACAACAGCTTCAATTACAGATGCTAACCCAACAGATTTTTTATATACCGATAAAATAGAATTTCATAATATTTCTGGTGCGCCACAAACCGTTGATTTGGTTACACTTATTCAAGATGCTTATTTTTTATATCCCAAAAAGTTTGCAGATGGAACAACAGAAACTTTACCAATTGGTGATGACGAAGTTTATGGTTTTTATCTTGATGAAAATGATCCTATAAACGGAAATGAATTTATTTGGACTAACGATAAACCTTATGTAATTTATGGTTACGCCGCTGTTCCAAGCACAAAAACATTAACTATAAATCCTGGAGCAAGAGTACATTTTCACGATAATTCTGGTTTGATTGTTGGTAGTGGCGGAACATTAAAAGTAAACGGAACATTATCAACAACTGAAGCATTAGAAAACGAAATAATTTTTGAAGGTGATCGATTAGAACCAGGTTTTGCAAATGTTCCAGGACAATGGAGTACTGTTTGGCTAACAAGTGGCAGTACTAATAATGAGATTAATCATTTAACAATAAAAAATTCGGTTGTTGGATTATTAATTGATAGTAATGATGGCAATTATATGACAATTAACAATACCCAAATTTATAATTCGTCGAATATTGGACTGTATGCAAAAACTGCAAAAATAAAAGGTGAAAACATTGTAATAAATTCTGCTGGACAATATGCTTTGGCTTGTACTCTTGGTGGTTTTTACGAATTCAAGCATTGCACCTTTAACAACAATTGGCCAAGTTCTAAGCAATTGGCAGTTTTAGTAAACAACTTTTATACAGATGATTCCAATACAGCAATTGGGTTTAATTTACAACAAGCCGATTTTTACAATTGTATCATTCATGGCTCAAACCAAATAGAATTGTTTTTTGATAAAAATTCTGCTGGAACTTGGACAACACCACTATTTAATAAATGTCAAATAAAATTCAATAACACAAATAATCAATATTCAGACAATACAGATTATTCATTTTTAAATGATGTCACAAACATTATTAAAAACGGAACAACCGATTTTACAGATCTAGGTAACAACAATCTTTCTATTGGAGCTGACTCTGATGCAATAGGTTTTGGAATCGCAACCTCAGTTCCTTTTGACATTTTAGGAAATCCAAGAACTACTTCTATTGATTTAGGTGCTTATCAATATGTACCTTAAGATTTTTATTTTAAATATTAAAAGGTTTCAAGTAAAAAATTTGAAACCTTTTTTTATTCTTTAACAAATTCAAATAATTTACAAATATTTACCTCCAAACCAATTGATAATGCTTTGATAGTACACAATGTAGGATTGACAATTCCTCTTTCTATTCTAGTAATTTGTGGCAAAGAAACATCCGAAGAAAAAGCCAACTCTTCTTGTGAGCAAACTTTTTCATTTCGCAACTTTTTAAGATTTTTACCAAAATCTTTTATATAATTTTCATCTCTTATATTAATCACTAATGTTTACATTGATGTAAAACAAAATTGATTCTTTAAAAAAAATAATCTAATTATGTATGATTATAAAAATAAAATGTTTAGTTTTCATTTATCAATTATTTTAATAAGTTTTTTCATGCTAATTGAAAAACAGGTATTTTTACGTATTGTGCAATTAAAATTATGAAATACATTTACAAATAATTTAAAATAGCGTTAGCTATTTATTTCCTTGCTTTCTTAAATCCGCAAAATTTAAAACAGTAGCAAAAGGAACTTAAAGTATAAAGCCCGATTTAATTGCAGGCAGTTCTCTTAAGTTTATGCTACATGGCTTTTTGCGGAGCCAAAGAAAATAACAATTTTGAGAATTTTGCCTGTAATGTTTTTAATTAAAATAACATTATAGTAAAATGAAGAAACTTAATAACAACCTCATTAGAGACCACAGTCCACCATTTAAAAAAAACTTTTTTATAACACAATTAAACCTATACTATTATGAAAACTATTAAATTATTATTCGCTGTTTCATTATTATTTTCTATTACTACAACTGCTCAAATTACTAAAGGCAATTGGATGGTTGGTGGAAGTGGAAGTTTTTCATCTAATAATGAATATTCAAAAAATTCAAATGATGAATTAAAAAGTCAAACCTTTAATATAAATACGAATATTGGCTATTTCTTCATAAATAAATTATCAATGGGAGTTAAAATTGATTATCAATCAAGAAAGGTAGAATATATTG
>JAYTPS010000408.1:0-5180 GCA_043747155.1 Flavobacterium sp.
TGAAGTACAATTTTATTAAAAAAAGGAATTTTAGACGAAACTTCGACTACAGCATTATCAGAAACGGCAATTATATATAAAGAAACATCTTTTAATTTAGAATAATCCGACGTAATTTTACTAATTGGCATTAAATGCAAAATAGATTCTTTATTGCGTGCAAAAACTTGAACTACTTTAATTTTTTTACTTTTTTTGAAAGCTTTTATTAAGTGTTGCGCAACGTTTCCTGAACCAATAATTACTATTTCTAACATTGGGTAAAAATAGTAAAAAGGATTAATAAGTTGTAAACCTTTTTTGGTAGTTATTATTAATTCATAGGAATAGCAGTCAATTGGTTTTCACCCCAAAAAGAACTTCCTAAACCATTAACAAAAAAAGCGGTTGGTGTAGTGCCATACTTTTGTACTGCAGCCCAAAGGTAATATCGTTTTATTGCACCACCAGCAGGATTTGGGTTTTCTATAATAGTTTGGCCATTAGCAATTGAAAACTCATTGGGTCCAGCAAAAGCTCCAGAAATTAATCCACCAGAAATTACATCTGTTGTTGGTAATGCAGCTGTGTTGCTAAGTGAAAAAACACATCTAACCCAAACACTTTGTCCTGCTGCTAGTGGAGTTGTAGAGTTGTTTAATAAATAAGTTCCAAAAACCATCCATCTACCTGGAGGCAAATCAATATAGGCATTACAATAGGAAGATGGTGATGAAACACCAACAGCAGTTCCAGCTCCAATATTTGCACCTGGACCAAAGAAAACTCCTGCTACAGCTGGTTTTATAGAATTAGTTGTAACCCATGAGGCAACACCAGTAGCATTACTAACCAATACTTTTCCTATTCCTTCTGTACCATCGGTAATTTTAATTTTTCCATTTATTTCAAGCTTTTCAGAAGGATTTGATGTGCCAACTCCAACATTGCCATTGTTAATTACAGTTAGTTTTGGAGTATTATTAGTTGTTAAATGTACTGCTCCAAGATTTCCACCATAAGTGCCCAACTCTATATCTTCTGGGTTTCCTGCAAAGCTTCCAAAATATCCTCTGTAAATTCCATTTTCTGCAAAAGAAATATATAAGCTACTTCCGCCATCAAAAATTACAGGATTTGATGATGTTGAAACTAAATGAAGATTTGTTGCTGGATTTGGTGTGCCAATGCCAATATTGCCATTGTCTTTAATGCGCATTTTTTCAGTTAAACCTCCTAAACCATTTGTAGAAGTTAGAAAACTTAAATCCATAGCTTCACTTCCGGTAGTGTTATCATTTATGTTTCCTCCAATGTAACCAGCAATTTCATCAATTCCGCTATCATTTAGTATTGAAAAAGTAATATTAGGATAATTACTTCCTGGTGCATCACCTTTAATAAGTAAACCTCCATAACCACCAAAGTTTTTTTGATCAATGGTTACTTGTCCGTTAACATCAAGAGTTGAAGTTGGGTTTGTTGTATTTATTCCTACTTGTGCTTTAGAATTTGTAATAGAATAAATAATAATAAAATATAGTACTATTTTTTTCATAACCAATGAGTTAAAAATTAATTCAAAAATAGTGTTTGAAACAATAGTTGTCAATCAACCAAAAGGTTCATTTTTATACATTTATTTTCCATATAATTTATTTACTGCTTCGGTTTTATTTTGAACTTGTAGTTTAGCATAAATGTGGTTGAGATGTCTTTTAACAGTACTAATTGAAATATTTAATTTATCTGCAATTTCTTTATATAAAAAACCTTTGCTAAGTAATTCGAGAACTTCTAGTTCGCGCTTTGAAATTAAATCGTTTATTGCAGTATTAATAATTGGAGTTGTAAAAGTAGAAAGCACTTTGCGAGCAATTTTTGGCGACATTGGACTTCCGCCATCATTGAGTTCAATTAGTGATTCAATTATTTTTTCTGGCGATGTGTTTTTTAAAATATAACCGCTAGCTCCAGCTTTTAATGCTTCAAAAACTTGATCACTATCTTCATAAATTGTGAACATAATAAACTGAATGTCTGGCAATATTGCTTTAATTTCAGTAACACAATCTATTCCAGATTTATAAGGTAAATTTATATCGGTTACAACAATGTTTGGGTAAATTATTGGTAATTCTTTTATAGCATCTTCAGCATTTTCGAAGCATTTTAATAATTTAAAACGAGAATCGCCTTCAAGAATTGCTTTTAAGCCATTTTGAATTTCTAAAATATCTTCAACTATACAAATTGTAATCATTTGGATGAATTTAATATGCAAAATAAGGATAATTTTATTTTATAATCAATAGTACTAATGGTTGATTTTATTCAAATAAATTAGATGCTTTTGCATTAATTGTAATACTAGTTCCTTTATTGGAACTAAATATTAATGTTCCATTAATATTTTCAATTCTTTTTTTCATGTTTCTTAATCCATTTCCCGATACATAATTTTCGCTATTTTCTTCAAAACCAATTCCATCATCAACAATTGTGATTTTTAAAAATTCATTTATAGTAATGTTTATAAACACATTTTTAGCTTTAGAATGTTTTACAACATTATGCAAAGCTTCTTTAACACACAAAAACAAGTTTTTTCTATGATTGCCTTTTACTACAATTAAATCAACGGTTTCAGGAATTATTATTGTTAATTTAAGGTTATTACTTTCAAGATAATCCGAAGCATAAATTTTTATATAGGTTACTAAATCTTCGAGAGTATTATTATCCTCTTTCATTGCCCAAATAATCTCACTCATATTTTCAACTAAATCGGCTGATGTTTTTTTTATTTTTGCCAAGTTATCTTTACTATTTAAATCACTCATTGCCATTTGACTTAAATAGGTGATTTTGGTTAATCCACTTCCTAAATCATCGTGCATGTCAGCAGCAATTCTACTTCTTTCGTTTTCAAGTGCAGCTTGTTTTTCTAATACTAATTTTTGCATTGCAATAATATCATTGGCATCTTTTAGTAAAACCAAATTCATGCTTTCCCATTGTTTTTTATTTCGGTAACTAATAGCTATTGAAAAGAAAATTATATCAACAAAACTTCCAATCATTAACCAAACTGGTGGATTAATTAACATTTTATCAGAGACATATAAATTTGTAATAAAACTAATTAGTCCAAAAATAAAATATACCGAACAACCAATTAATATATACTTTTGAAAGGTTAAATTTCGCAATTTAAAACATCTGTAAAGCATTATTGATGTTAATGTAAAAATAAAAACGCGAATTAATGTAAAAGGAATTGTGTAATCTGAAAGTAAGTTATTCAATTTAGTGATATAATTTAAAATAGAATATAAAGTTAAAATAGACATAATGACTATCCATGATCTAAATAAAAAAGTTGATTTTTTTCTTTCTACTTCTATTGATTGTAATATGAAATTAAAGTAAAAAGCCAAATACATTATCTGAGTTGCCTCATTCAAATTCTTTAAATAATAATTTTGAAATTTTTCATTAACAAATACTTCAATAAATCCGGTTGATTGAAATATAAAAACACTTGTAAAAAATAAATACAATAAATAATGAATTAACAACTTGTCTTTA
Source organism: Flavobacterium sp. (assembly GCA_043747155.1). Lineage (GTDB taxonomy): Bacteria > Bacteroidota > Bacteroidia > Flavobacteriales > Flavobacteriaceae > Flavobacterium. The sequence goes on from JAYTPS010000408.1 coordinate 3,571, forward strand.
CTATAAAAATAAAGTACCAAATGATAAATTATTGCAAGTACAGTTGAACCTAATAAAAAAATTGGAACTACAGCGCCAAAAAGTATTTCATTCATAGTTATTAACTAAAGTATATATTTGGGATTAATGAACTAATAATAAAATCAAATGTACTATTTGTTTTTAAAATTAACAATCAACCGAAAGACCTATTTATTTTGAATCTAAACACATCATAAATAAACAATAATTATGTTAATTCTAAATTTTAAACCAAACTTTATTTGTTACTTTTGTACCACTTTTTAAAAAATTATTCCTATATATTATGGAAAAAATAAAATCTATTCTTTTTTCTACACGATTAATGGCTTTTTTATTTTTGAGTTATGCGGCATCAATGGCAGCAGGAACTTTTATAGAAAGCGAATACAATACTGATACTGCAAGAATAATAATTTACAATTCATGGTGGTTTGAAGCTATTCACGTTTTCTTTCTTATAAATTTTATTGGAAACATTAGTCGATATCAATTATTAAAAAAAGAAAAATGGGCAACATTATTATTGCATTTGTCATTTATTTTTATTTTAATTGGAGCAGGAATAACTCGTTATATTAGTTATGAAGGAATGATGCCAATAAAAGAAGGTGAATCATCCAATCAAGTTTATTCTGATAAAACTTATCTTACTTTGTTTGTTGACGGAGAATATCTTGGAGAAACCAAACGAAGAACTTTTGAAAAACCGTTGTTGTTATCTCAAGCTGTTTCTAATGATTTTTCAATTAAAAAAGATTTTGCAGAAATACCATTTCAAGTAGAGTATAAGAACTTCATTATGGATGCCAAAGAAACCATCAAGCAAACACCAACTGGAAAGTTGCATTTAAAAATGGTTGAGTCTGGTGGAGGAGAACGACATGAACATTATTTAAAAGAAGGTGAAGTAAACAATATTCACAATGTTTTATTTGCTTTAAATGTTTACACTAAAGGAGCAATTAATATTTCAATTAAAGATGGAATTTCAACAATTGAAGCACCATTTCAAGGAAATTTTATGCGTATGGCTGATAAAATGCAAGGAATTGTAACTAAAGATTCTATTCAATCATTAATGTTTCGTTCACTTTATAATTTAGGTGGTGCGCAATTTGTTTTTCCAAATCAACCTATAAAAGGAGAAAAAGATTTTAAATCTAGTGGCGATTATAAAAATAAAAAAGGTGATGATGCTCTTGTGGTAACAATAAAATCCCAAGGTATTGAAAAAGAAATAACTCTTGTTGGTTCAAAAGGAAAACAAGGAACACCACAAATTATTAAAATTGGAAAACTAGATTTCACAATACTTTTTGGAAGTAAAGTATATACTTTACCTTTCAATATTAGACTAAACGATTTCATTGCTAAACGTTATCCTGGAACTGAAAAAAGATATTCTTCGTTTGAAAGTAAAGTTACTGTTCTTAAAGGAAAAGAAAATTTTGATTCAAGAATTTTTATGAATAATATTTTAGATTACAAGGGCTTTAGATTTTTTCAAGCAAGTTTTGATGCAGATGAAAAAGGAACAGTACTATCTGTAAATCATGACTTTTGGGGAACTTTAATAACCTATATTG
>JAYTPS010000409.1:0-3446 GCA_043747155.1 Flavobacterium sp.
TAAAAGGATTGTTAAAAGCGGCATATCACGACCCAAATCCTGTAGTGATTTTGGAGCACAAAGGTTTGTATTGGAGTAAAGTAAAAGGAACTGATGCTGCAAGAGTTAACGAGCCAAGCGAAGAGTATATGTTGCCTTTTGGAAAAGCCAATATCGTTCAAGAAATTTGGGAACAAGAAACCGACGAAACCATAACTGTTATAACCTACGGAATGGGAGTTCATTGGGCTTTAAATGCTTCAGCAGAAATTTTAAAACAAGCTCACTGTCAAGATAAAAAGGAAAAAATTCTGAAACAAGAAGAGACTTTGAAACAAGTTCAGAGTAAAGTTGAAATTATCGATTTGCGAACCTTGTATCCGCTAGACGAAGAAGCTATTTTTAGATCGGTTAAAAAAACTAAAAAATGCCTTGTCGTAACCGAAGAACCAACCAATAATTCTTTCGCAAGAAGTTTAGCAGGATTAATTCAAGAAAAATGTTTTAAATATTTAGATGCGCCAGTAATGGTAATTGGTTCCGAGAATATGCCAGCGATTCCTTTAAACAGTACTTTAGAGTTTACCATGATTCCAAATGTGGATAAAGTGAAAGATAAAATGGAAGAACTTTTGAGTTACTAACCATTTTTTTGTCATTCTGAACTTGTTTCAGAATCTCAGTACTGCTAATAAAATACTGAACACTGCTTGCTTTTTTATGGAGCTATTTCCAGCTTTACGTTGCAATCTTTTATTTTTTAAAGAAAAAAATAAAAGGATTTCCACTGCAATCAGGGCTAAGGCAGTTGGCTTTAAAAGAACTTTTCGTTGAATTTCTGTAAGTTTTTTAGTAATATATAGACATTAATATTTTTCAACAACAAATTTGTTATTAAGTAAATTTTAATTTTATTTAAAAAATATTTTAAAGTAGTAGATTTGTATCAAAATTTAAAGTAATAAACTTGAATAATTCATTAAAAAATCTTCTTAATCAATTAAATTTAATTGAAAATGATGCAGTTTTCTTTAGAAATAAAGAAGACGGAAGTGTTTTTAATGGTTTTTCTTCTGATATTAATAAAAAGCTTGAACTTATAAATCCCGATGCTTTTTATGTTTTTAATAATCAACCATTTATTCTCTTTTTTGATTTAACTTCAAAATCTAATTTAGGGACAGAAACCGAAATTCATAAACAAGTTTGGTCTTTTGATCATTCGCCAATAATTTTCATTACTAAAGAAAATGAAATAGAGGTTTACAATGCATTAAATTTTATTAAAGAGAAAGGTAAACTTGAAAGAATTAATATCTCGGAATCAAAAATTCAGGATCTGTTTTCTTTTTGGAATTTACAAAGTGGAGCAACTTTTGAATGGTTTTATCAAAAATATAAAACCACAGTTTTAAAGAAAAGAGTAAACCAAAGACTTTTTGAAAACATAAAGCAAACTATTCTAATTCTTAACGAAAATTATAGTTTAGCAGAAATTGTTGCTAAAGAAATTATTTTAAAATTAATCTTTATTCGTTATCTGATCGATAGAGAGATAAAAATTGATATTGCTTTTATTGAAGGAAGTGAAAAAGATGTTATTAAAAGAAGAAAATCGTTTAGTGAATTAATCAAAAGTCCAAAGAAGTTAGTTTCTTTTTTTAAATATCTAGATACTCGCTTTAACGGAGTATTGTTTAAAGAAGATTCAATTATTGAATTAATGCAAGAGCAAGCTAATATCCTTTCCAAACTTTTTAATCCTGATGGCGTAACAATTGAAGATAAAAAGAATTTATTTTCAGATTTTGATTTTCAATTTGAAGTTTTTGATTTTGGTATAATTCCAGTGGAATTGATAAGTGGAATTTACGAAACACTTTTAGATGAAGAAACAAAAAATGCTACATCTGCCGTTTATACACCACCTTTTTTAGTTGATTATATTTTAACTCAAACGGTTGATAAGTATTTTGATGAAAATAAATTAACTAGTGAATGTAAAATTTTTGATCCAGCTATGGGTTCGGGAATCTTTTTGGTTCAAGGATTGAGAAGAATGATTGAAAGAGAAAAGGAATTAAATCCAAATGATGATAATGACACTTTTGGCAAAAAAATTAAAAAAATTGCAGAACAAAATCTTTTTGGAATAGACATTAATCCCGAAGCTATAAATGTTGCATGTTTTTCTATATATGTTGCTTTACTAGATTATCAAGAACCAGGGAATATTGATGTTTATAAATTTCCACATTTAAAAGAGAAGAATTTTTTTAAAGCACATTTCTTTGATTTAAGTAAAGAAGAAATTTGGCAAAAAATAAAGAGTGAAAATGTTAATTTTATACTTGGAAATCCACCATGGAAAAATAATAGTAGTCCTGAACATTTAGATTGGTTAAAGATTTCAAAGTTTGATAAAATTGTAAGTGACAAGCAAATTGCACAATCCTATTTAATTAGAATTAAGGATTTTGTAAACGAAAATACTAGAAGTGCTTTAATTGTTACAAGTAAAGTTTTTTACAATAATAAAGCTCAAAATTTCAGACGATTTTTTTTAAAAAATAATTTGGTTTCTGAAATATTTGATTTATCAGTTGTTCGACGTCTAGTTTTTGAGAATGCTGATAATCCAGCAGCAATTGTTTTTTTTAAAGTGAATTTGAATAAAGAAAAACTTAATTCGGAGAGTATCGTTAAACATATATCCCTTAAACAAAATAAATATTTTAATAAGTTTTCTAAAAATTTAGTAATTGAAAAGTTTGATAAAAAGCAAATTAAGCAAAAGTTTTTTTTAGATAATCATTGGATGTTTAAAGTTGCTCTTTATGGTAATACATTAGATTATTTACTATTAAATCGAATAGGTAAAACAAATTATTCAATAGAAGATTTTGTTAGTAAAAATTATTCTATAAAATCAGGGAATGGTATTCATAAAGGAACTCCAAAAAGATATTTTAATAATTTAATTGGAATTCCAATTATAGAAACAGATGACATTCAAAAGTTTTACACACCAATAAATGAATATACTAAAACACTAAAAAAAGAGGATGTTTATTTGGAGGCAGGAAGAAAAAAGAACTTGTTTGAGGGTAATAAAATTCTTTTTACCAGAAGACCAAAAAAAGAAACAGAAATAAGTGCTTCTATTTGTGAAAAAGATTCAGTATTTAGGAATAGTGCTTATGGAATACCATTAGGTTATAAAAAAGATTTTGTTTCACAAGTATATTCATATATTAATACTTTTTTATATACCTATTATCAATATTTAACGTCTTCTAATTGGGGTGTTTACAATCCTGAAATTAATTTAAATGAATATTTGTCATTTCCATTCATTGAACCAAACGAAATTCAAAACTCAAAACTCATTTCTTTAGTTGATGATTTTTTAAAACCATATAAAGATTTTTACATTGAATATCCCAATATGGTTTATCAAGGAGAGC
>JAYTPS010000410.1:0-8686 GCA_043747155.1 Flavobacterium sp.
GCAAATTCTGTGGCTTTTGTAGTTGGAGAAGCTAAAAGACAAATTGGTAAATAGGTTTATATATTTACTTAAATTTTATATCAAATTTTATATGCTAACTGATAAATCTCAATTACGAAGTATTATTTTCAACCATTTAGATGGTTTAGCAACAGCACCAGTTGCAGTAGCGCTGAATAAAAAAGGAGTGTTAGCTTATTTGCTAGAAAAAACTCAAGTTAGTTTAGATGAGCTAACCACTAAATTTAATGCCAACGAAGGTTATCTTAATGTTGGTTTGCGAATTTTAGCTTCACAAGGTTTTATAGATTATTACATTAATAATGCTACTCAAGAAATTAAAGTTTCTGTAAATAAGAAAAGCAAAACCGCTTTTTCTTTATTTTATTTGTATGAAGACGTGGTTGATTTACTTCATTTTTCAACACAATTTCATCCTAGACTGTTTGAAGAAGAGCCGTTTAATAAACTGAATGTTATTTTTGAAAAATACAAAATTAATTACGAAATTACTTTTTCAGAAGATAAATTAACAAATGAAATTCAGCATCAAATTTTAAATCATGTTGAAGGTTATTTAGTTGGACCAACATTAGTTCGACTAGGAATGAATGGAATGTTTCACAAGTATTTTATGGAAATTTCTTTTCGACCAGAGGAGTTTCATAAATCTCCTGAATTATTTGTAAAAATTTTAGATTTCCTTACATTTTTAGGATGGTTTGTTGAAAAAAATGGAAATTATCAATTTACAGAAACTGGATTATTTTTTGCCAAAAGAGCTTCTGCTTATGGTGTTACAGTTTCATATTTGCCAACTTTTGCCAAAATTGAAGAATTAGTATTTGGAAATCCATCAATTTTAAGAATGCAAGATAGTGGTTCAGATGAAATTCATGTAGATCGTGAAATGAATGTTTGGGGAAGTGGTGGAGCACACGATACTTATTTTAAAGTTGTTGACGAAATTCTAATAGATTTATTTAATCGTCCAATTGATGAACAACCAAAAGGAATTCTTGATATGGGTTGCGGAAACGGAGCTTTTTTGCAACATATTTTTGAAGTAATTGATAGACATACTTTGAGAGGAAAAATCCTTGATGAAAATCCATTATTTTTAGTAGGTGTCGATTATAATCAAGCTGCTTTAAAAGTTTCTCGTGCCAATTTGATAAAAGCTGATATTTGGGCTAAAGTAATTTGGGGTGATATTGGAAGACCAGATTTATTATCGAATGATTTAAAAGAAAACTATGCAATTGACTTAAAAGATTTACTTAATGTAAGAACTTTTCTAGATCATAATAGAATGTGGGAAAATCCCAAAAAAATAACTAATAGAATAAGTAATTCTAGTGGAGCATTTGCGCATAGAGGAAAACGAATTAGTAATAATTTAGTTGAAGATAATTTATTTGAACATTTACAAAAATGGTCGCCTTATGTAGATAAATTTGGATTATTATTAATAGAATTGCATACTATTTCTCCAAAGCTAGCTTCATCTAATATTGGAAAATCGGCAGCAACAGCTTATGATGCAACACATGGTTTTTCTGATCAATATATAGTCGAAATTGATGTTTTTAACAAAGTAGCATCAGAAGTTGGATTGTTTCCTAATAAAACTATTTTTAAACGATTTCCAGATGCTGATAATGCTACAGTAAGTATTAATTTGTTAAAAGGAAAAACTAATTAGTAACCACAAATTTACCTTTTTCGTTATCAAAAGCAATATTTTCGTTTTTAAATAATGTTGTAAAAATACCATTTGAAATTAATTTACATGGTTCATCTTGAATAATTTCGTCTTGTGTCATCACAATCATTTGATCACTTAATTGTATTGCCAAATCTATATCGTGAGTAGAAAACAAAATGCATTTATTGGTTTCTTTTGTTAGTTTTTTTAAGAGTTTAAAAACCGAAACTTTATGCAATAAATCTAAATGTGTTGTTGGTTCATCTAATATAATTAACTGTGTGTCTTGCGCCAATGCTCTTGCAATTAATACTTTTTGTAATTGTCCATCACTAATTTCAGAATGTTTTTTGGATACTAAATGCTCAATTTCAACCTGTTTAATAGCTTGGTTTATTTTGTTAAAATCATCATCAGATAATTTTCCTATCCAATTAGTATAAGGTTGTCTTCCCAACGCTATTAATTCAAAAACGGTCAAGTTGCTTGGAGGCAATTTTTCTGTTAAAACGACACTTAAATTTTTTGCCAATTCAATCGAGTGATAATTTTCAATATCTTTTTCATTAAGAAATACATTTCCGGTGATTGGTTTTTGAATTCCGCAAAGTGTTCTTAATAATGTAGATTTTCCAATTCCGTTTGCTCCAACAATGCTTATTAATTTTCCAATTTGTAAAGAAAGATTTAAATTTTTTGCAATCACAATTTCATCCTTCTTGGTTTTATAACCAATAGTTATGTTTGAACAAGAAAGAATGTTTTTGTTATTATTCAAATGGTTTTTCTAATTAATTACTAATGAATATGTTTTTTGAGTAGTATCATTTCCGAAGCATATTCTATTATCATCTTGATAAAATCCACCATTTGAATTATAATAACTTGGCGGATCAATGGTTAAGATTATTTTTATTGAATAAGTTCCAGAAGTAGTTGGCGTACCTTGAAAGTGAATGTTTCTTCCATTGATATTATAATTCATTCCAGTTGGAAGATTTCCTTCAACTGTTATAAAATAACCATAAGCATCATCATTGGAATCATTTTTTACACTTGCTGTAATTGTATCATTATAATAATTTCCTGTGCCACCAACTGCTAAATTTTTATTTGTTAATTGAGGAGAAGCACTTGCGATACAATCAAATAACTCTTCGCAACTAGATAAAGTAAAAAGCGAAAGCAGAATAAATAAAGATATAATTATAGATTTAATTTTTTTCATATTTCTAATAGAAATTAAAATAACCTTTCCTTTTTTAGTAATAACCAAATTACAACTGGTGCTCCAACTATTGATGTAATTGCATTAATTGGTAATGTAAAATCCATACCTGGCATTTGAGAAATCATATCGCAAAATAACATAATTATTGCACCAATTAGTAGGGTTCCAAAAAATAATATTTTATGATTACTGGTTTGAAAAAGCAACTTTGCCAAATGTGGAACTGCCAAACCAATAAAAGCAATTGGACCAGAAAAAGCAGTTATACTTCCGGCAAGTATACTCGTTGCAATAATTATTGTAAGTCGCGATTTTTTTATATTTAAACCTAAACTTCTTGCATAATTTTCTCCAAGTAAAAAAGCATCCAATGATTTTATAGAAAATAAACTAATCAATAATCCTATAAATACAGAAATTGATAAGATAATTATATTATTCCAAGATAAATTCCCAATGCTTCCCATACTCCAAAAAGTGAATTTTTGTAATTGTTCGGCACTACTAAAATAAGTTAGAATTGATACAAAAGCACTTGCAAAACTACCAAACATTAATCCTACAATTAAAATTGTAGCTGTATCTCGAAGTTTATTTGAAACCAACAATACTAAAAGTAAAACAAAAAAACTTCCTAAACATGATGCCAAAATTATTCCGTATTGTGAGAGTAAAATTTCAGAGAAAAATGTTGGTAAAGTGCTTGCTCCAAGAATAACTAAGGCAACACCAATGCTTGAACCCGAACTTAATCCTAAAACATATGGTCCAGCAAGTGGATTTCTAAATAGTGTTTGCATTAATAATCCAGATGTTGATAATCCTATTCCAACTAAAATTGCAGTAATTGCTTTGGGTAATCTAAAATTTATTATAATATATTCCCAAGTTTCTTTATTGGCAGAAACTCCAAATAAACTTTTAAATACTTCTTTTATTGGAATTGCAACTTGACCAAATGAAATATTAAACAGCAATACCATTAACAAAGTCAATGATAAAAAGCAGAATAAAATAGAATTTCTATTTTTGAACATTTATTTATTTATTTATCCTTCCGAGGAACGAGGAATCTCATAATGTGATTTCTCCCAAAAGGTCGAAATGACAAAGTTAGTATAAAAATTAGTGCAATCTAAACACAATTTATTCGTTTAAATTTGTGTAATTCGTGGTGAAAACTATTTCAACTTTTCAAAAAAGAAAGGTTTATAACCAATTAATAAATTTGGATGCAAAATTTTCACTAAATCTTTCAACACAATATCGGGTCTATTTGGAGCCAATTCATAATATAAAACTCCACCAGTTTTTCCTTTTTTGCTACTAAAAGAATATACATTTTTAGTAGTAAATGCTTTAAATTGTGAATAATGAGGATTAGAATTTGTCATTTCGGCTAAAGTTGCAAATTGTCCAGAAGTTATCCAAATATCGGCTTGTTTAGCTTTTTCTAAAACCGTTTCAAATGATAATGATAAACTTCCAGTTCCTTTAGTTTCTTGCCATAAATAATTTCCGTTGGCTTGATTTAATAATTGGCAACCCCAACTTGTTCCTCTTGGCAGATACCATTTGTCTTCATACATATCTCCAGCCAAAATAGTTGGTTTTTGGATGTCTAATTTTGCAATTTCGATAGTTTTTAAATAATCATTTTCTATTTTAGAAAAGATAGAATTGGCTTCTTTTTGTTTTCCAAATAAAGCTCCAAAAAACTTAATCCATTCGGCTTTTCCTAGCGGAGTTTCCTCGTTCCAATCGCCATTTAGCATAACTTTCAAACCGCTTTTTTGTAAATTTTCAAAAGTTGGATTGTTATTATCAATTCCATAACCAATAATGACTTCGGGTTGTAAATCAAGTAAAACTTCGGTGTTTAATGATTGATTGTTTCCTAATTCTTTTACTTTTTTAGCATCAATTAGAACTCGAACTTTTTCTGATGATATATAATTTAAATTCGGAAAACCAACTAATGAATTTTCTTCGTTTAACATTTCTAACGAAGGAATATGAGTTGTTGAGGTTACTACAATTTTTTTTATTGGAATGTTAATTGTCATTAATTTTTTTAAAGAATCTGGCACAATTCCTTTTGCTTCTTTAAGAATATAAGAATATGATTTGTTGGCTCTTGGCCAAGGATTTTTGACAGTTACAATAGAATATCCATTCTTGTTTTCTATTGTAAAACCTTTAGCGTATTTAATTGTGTTTTCGTTTTCAATTTCGATAGGCGAAGCATTTGTTTGCTTGCATTGAAAACATGATAATAATACAAAAAACAATAGTAAAAAAGAAAATGTAATTTTCATCGAATATTTTTTTTACAAAAATAGGATATTTTAAAGTACTTTTGCACTCGTATTTTGGTTGTTATTTTGCAAAAGCGAAAAAACATTAAAAGGGAATTTGGTCACAGATAATATTGTTTTTATTATTTTAATCCAAAGCTGTACCCGCAACTGTATGCTAATTAGCTTGTTGTTATCTACAAAGTCACTGAGTTAACTAATATTTTTTAGTTTCTTGGGAAGGCAAACAACAAGACGCAAGCCAGGAAACCTGCCATATACATTGAGTATCAAACTTTCGGGAAAAAAGGTTTGGGTATGGGTAATTCTATGCTTTTCTCCCATTTATGGAACCATTTTTAATAAAAAAAATGAACAAAAAATTAATTTGTATTAGTGCAATTTTTGCATTAATAACTGCTTGTGGTTATTCACAAGAAAAAGATTCTACAAAGGTAAATCAACTTGATGAAGTTGTTATTTCAGACACGAAATTTGCCCAGAGCAAAGAAAAATCCGGAAAGATAATTACCAAAATCTCGAAAGATGAACTTCTAAAAAAGCAAGGACAAACGCTTGCCAATATTCTGTCATCAGTTGCTGGTGTTGAAATTAATGGAAACCAATCGGCCAACGGAAAAAATCTTGGATATTACATTCGAGGAGGAAAAAACCAACAAGTTTTAATATTAATAGATGGAAATCCTGTTACTGATGCATCGGGAATTTCATTTGAATATGATTTAAGATTATTGGCAATTGATCAAATTGAAAGTATAGAAATCATGAAAGGTGCAGCAAGTGCGCTTTATGGTTCTGGTGCAGCAACAGCAGTTATTAATATTATTTTAAAAACATCTGAAAAAAAAACAATTCAAGGTAGTACTTACTTAAATATTGGTTCAAACAATACTGTAAATGATTCTAAAATAAATGGTCAAGATTTTAATCAAGGTATTTCTATAAATGGAACTTTAGAAAAAGTAAATTATCTAGCTTCGTTCAATAGTTCAGAAACAACTGGAATGTCACAAATTTCTGCTCCAATAAATGTTGATTATGAAAATGATCGATTTTCTAGACATAACAGTATGATTAAAATAGGAGTGAAGCCAAGTGAAAAACTGACTTTAGATTTCTTTGGAAACTATGACAGAATAAAAAACAACTACGATTTTACATTCGACAATACAGGTTTTAATGACACCGATTTGAATGTTTCAACTTCAAAGCAATTTAGATTTGGATTTTCTCCAAAATATAAATATAAAAAAGGAGAACTTATTTTTAATTCAAGTTTTACAAAGTTAACTCGCGATTATAATGAGTTTAATTCTTTTTCTAATACAATTGATTATTCACTTTATGAATCTAGAAGTGCCAATATAGATTTTCATAATAAATATCAAATAAATAAAAGTTTTTTTATCATCAGTGGAGCAAATTATCAATTTCATGATATGCAAAGTAAAACTCCTTATGATAACATTTTAAAAGATAACACTAAGTTCAACATGATTGATCCTTATACTACTTTTGTTTACAATTCTGATTTTGGTTTTAATTTAAATCTTGGAACACGATTAAATGTTCATAGTCAATATGGAAATCATTTTGTGTATAATATAAATCCATCTTTTAATTTTGGAAAAGATATTCCTTTAAAAATTATAACTTCGTTAAGCACAGCTTATGTAACACCAAGTTTATATCAATTGTATTCACAATACGGAAACACAACATTAACTCCTGAAGAAAACACTACTGTTGAAGCTGGATTTGAAGCTGAGTTATTAGATAAAAAATTAAATTTAAATGCCATCGCTTTTTTTAGAGAACAAAATAATTCTTTTGGTTTTTTCTTCGACACTATAACATTTGATGCTTATTACATAAACATCGAAGGAAAAAATAAAGCCAAAGGAGTTGAAACCGAATTGAATTATCAAATAAATAAAAAATTAAAATTCAATTCTAATTATACTTTCACACAAGTTGATGAAGCATTGAATAGATTAATTGCAAAGCACAAAGTAAATGCTTCATTAGATTTTTCTGCAACCAACAAAATGTTTATTACTTTAAATTATCAATATGTTGATGCAAGGCAAGATGCTTTTTTTGATGGAACAACTTTTGGAACAGTTCAAACAGAATTAAGTGCTTATCAATTGGTTAATTCCTCAGTAAAATATGAATTAATAAAAAATAGAATGACGGTTTTTGGAGCTGTTACCAATATTCTTAACGAAGAATTTACCGAAAATATTGGTTATTCAACTCGAGGAAGAAACTTTAGATTGGGATTGAATATTTACTTATAAGTTTATTTCAGCAAAAAAATTCACAGATTAAATAATGATATAAAATCGAAATATAATCTGTGAATTTTTGTTGAAAAATTAGTAGTAATTGTTGTTAACTATTAAATTATTTATTTTCAAGATACATTTCAGTTCGCAAAGGTTCAATAGCTTTAGAATCTGAAAAAGGTTCAAATTTTTTACTATTTTTTTGATGATTTACTCTTCCACCATTGGAAATTAAATTTAAAGTATAACTAAGCATAGGTTCAGATGAATTTCCTATTTCTCCCAGATTTCCATAATCTTCAAGAAAAGGATAATCTGCAAGTAAGCCAGATTGATAATCGCCAAAACCACTTGCGTTTATAGTTTTTAAAACAATTGGTTGCATAGCATATTTGTGTTTTGGATTTACATTGTTTTTACTAAAATTTGGCGAATCATATAAGGTTATCGAACCTACATTTTTGCCAGTTGTACGGTCACCAATTTGAACTACTTGAATGTAAGGTTTCAATCCGTTTATTACCAATTCGCTTGCCGATGCTGTGCTGCGCGAAGTTAATATGTAAACTTTAGACAAATTGAGTTTGTTTATTCCGTTTCCGTTTCCTATTGTGTTTGTAAAATTATTAATAAACTGACTTGGATTGTTTTGACTCCAATACTTTTCTAATTTAGAATTCCATTGTTGTTTTGCAAAAAGTTGACCCGAAAACTGACCAGTAATCATGCTTGCCAATCTTGTTGCAGTTGCAATTGAGCCACCAGAATTGTAGCGTAAATCTAGAATTAAATGGGTTACATTATTATTTTTAAATTGTTCAAATGTTGCGTTTAATTGATTCTCATAGCTTGAATAAAATCCGTTATACATTAAATAACCAATTTTTTTAGTTGATTGATTGATAATTGTAGCATTAAAAACTGGATTTTCTGACAATACGGTTTTGGTTAAAGCAACCGATTCGCCATTTGGAGTTATGTTTCCATTGTCAAAATCGGCTAAATTTAAAGTGTATGAAGTTGCTGAAAGTAGCGATTGATAATTATTAATGTTTAATGAAGTTCCATTTACAGCATAAAAAATAGAACCACGATTAATGTTTTTAGAAGCTGCATCAGAATTTGGAATAATATATCT
>JAYTPS010000411.1:0-5537 GCA_043747155.1 Flavobacterium sp.
AAATAGTTTTTCTAGAAGCAATTGGCTTGGGCTTTATTAATTTACCATTTTCCAGCTTTCCATTCCAATCTTTATTTATTTCTTTGCTTTCACAAAAAAAATAAATAAAGGATTTCCATTACAATCTGGGCTAAACTGCCAACCATTTAAACCAAATTCAAAGTAATAAACAACTTTAATCTTAGTATCTTTGCATAAAGTTTTCAACTCCAAAAAAAAATGAACATACCTCAATCAACAAATCCACGTGTAGTAATTATTGGTGGTGGATTTGCAGGAATTTCAATAGCCAAAAAATTAAAAAATAAAAATTTTCAAGTTGTTTTAATTGATAAACACAATTATCACACTTTTCAACCACTTTTATATCAAGTAGCAACTGGCGGTTTAGAAGCTGGATCAATTGCCTATCCAATAAGAAAAGTAATTCAAGAATACAAAGATTTTTATTTTAGATTAACATCAGTAAAAGAAATTGACACAATTAATCAAAAAATAATTTCTGAAATTGGAGAATTAACTTATGATTATCTTGTCATTGCAACAGGATCTAAAACAAACTATTTCGGCAATAAAGAAATAGAACGAAATTCAATGGCAATGAAAACAATTCCACAGTCATTAAATATTAGAAGTCTAATTCTAGAAAATTTCGAACAAGCAGTATTAACTCAAGACCAAAACGAAAAAAATAGCTTAATAAATTTTGTGTTAGTTGGTGGCGGACCAACAGGTGTTGAGCTTGCTGGCGCACTTGCCGAAATGAAACGCGCCATACTTCAAAAAGATTATCCCGATTTAAATATTGCCAAAATGGAAATTAATTTAATTCAAAGCGGCGACAGAATTTTAAACACCATGTCAGAGAAATCGTCAATAGCTGCCGAAAAATTTTTGTTAGATCTTGGTGTAACTATCTGGAAAAACGTTAGAGTTACCAATTATGATGGACGAACTATTACCACAAATACCGATTTAACCTTTGATACCGCTACAGTAATTTGGACAGCTGGTGTTCAAGGCGCAAAAATTGCAGGGCTAAACGCCAATAGCTTGATTGAAAAAGTAGACCGAATAATAGTAAACCAATACAGCCAAGTAAAAGGGTATAGCAATATTTTTGCCATAGGCGACATAGCATCAATGGAAACCGATTTGTACCCACAAGGACATCCAATGATGGCACAACCAGCATTGCAACAAGGCGATTTGTTAGGAGAAAATCTTGTAAAACTTCGCAACAATGAAACCATGAAACCGTTTGAATACAATGACAAAGGGTCAATGGCAACCATTGGAAGAAATTTAGCTGTTGTCGATTTGCCTAACTACCATTTTAGTGGAATTTTCGCATGGTTTGTCTGGATGTTTGTGCATTTGTTTTCACTAATTGGTTTCAAAAATAAAGCAGTAGTTTTTTTAAATTGGGTTTACAATTATATTCGTTTTGATAGAGAAGGACGATTAATAATAAGACCTTATAAAAAGAAAAGTTTTACCACGTTTACTAGTGATGAGATTTAATTTTTTCGAAATTTAAAAATTAATATCTTCCTATGGAAAGAAAATTTTAAAGTTTGCGTTTTATTTTAAAGTGATTTTGTTTTATAATAATTCACCAATAAATCCACAAACTTACTATAGCTTTCAATACCATCTTTTTGTTGATTTACTTTTAAAAATTGATCATAAAAGGCATGAAAACCTTTGTCAATAATGGTGTCATATTTTTCCCAAAACAAATCATTTTCTTTATAGTTTTCTAGAATTCCGGTATTAATTTTTGCTTTAAAATAGTTAAATTTACTCTCATTCTTCATTCCAATATTCAACATACAATATCGCAACGCATTAGAACAAGCTGAATATTGAAAATACAAATCTTTATTCTTCACACTAGCCAAAAAACCTATGAAATTACAATCACTTTCGCTGGCATAACCAATTTGATGAGCCATTTCGTGATTAATTGTCATAGGAAAGCCAATCATCGGAATTTTAGTATTCACTTGTGCTTCATTGGTAAATGGATTCAAGTAACCACCAAATCCCATGTAAGTTAAGGGTAAACTAAACAAAGATTTCTTTCTGCTTGGAATTTCATATTTAAAAAACGAATATTCCTTTGCCAAATTATCATACCCAATTTTACTTATTTTAAAAATAGAATCTTGCGAATACAAATTGGTAACTTTCAAGTTTTTATTATTTGTAATTTGATATTGAATTTTGTTGGTTTTTAATATTAACTTCTCTGTAAACGAATATAAATCTTCATCAGAATACTCTCTTTTAATATTCATTTTTTTAAATAATGGAACTCTATAATAATTGAATGCCCAAAGAAAATGAAAGGCAAAATACAATACAGAAACATAACTTAAAACACTCAAAATGTTATTTCTCCAATTTGCTTTCCAAGATTTTCTAGCTTTCCAAATGCATATTAAAATCCACAAAATTAAAATACTATAAAATATATCTCCAACGGATAACGGAATACTGCCAAGTAAAGTTCTAAAAAATTTAGAACTATAAACATACAATCCGTTGCTGTAAAATCGTTCTACAATCTCTGGAAAAAAGGCAATTATTTTCAAAAATAGTATTTGAAATAATAGAAATAATGGTAAAATGTACTTGCGCTTCACAAAGATTATTTTTTGCTATAAAAATACTTATAAATAAAGAAGTAGAATTTCTTTTTTGTAAATTTGTATGTTAAATCTACTATTATGGAATATATATTTGAAAGAATAACTATAGATAATGATCTTTGTAATGGGAAACCAACTATTCGAGGTATGAGAATTATTGTAAATACTATACTTGGTTTTTTGAGTGCAGGCGAAAGTCGTGAAGAAATTCTAAAGCAATATCCAAGTATTGTAAATGAGGATATTGATGCTTGTTTAAAATTTGCAACCGATTTAATGAATAGAAATTATACAATTAGAACAGTAGCATAAATGTTAAAATTTTTAATTGATTCTAATTTACCAGTTTATTTGTCTACCTGGAATTCTGCTGAATTTATTCATCAAAATACTATTGATGCAGAATGGAAGGATTCTGAAATTTGGAAATATGCAACAGATAATAATTTAACTATTATCACAAAAGATATCGATTTTTCGAATAGGATATTGTTTCATAAACCACCACCAAAAGTTATTCATATTCGATAAGGAAATATGAAAATGAAACCTTTTTTTGAAAACATATCTAAAGTTTGGGAAGAAGTTTTAGAAATGAATGTCAATCATAAACTTGTGAATGTATTTAATGATAGAATTGAAGCAATTGAATAAAAAGTAATTATAATAAATAAACTTATCTACAATTTAACAATTTCTAAATTTTGTGAAAATCTGTTTAATTTGTGGTAAAACTAACAACCATGAGCCAAGAAATAAGAAACCTAGAACCAAAAAATCTTTGGAATAAATTTGCCGATTTAAACGCAGTACCAAGACCATCCAAAAAAGAAGAACGTGTAATTGAGTTTATAAAAAATTTCGGAACAAGTTTAGGATTAGAAACTTTTGAAGACGAAATAAGAAACGTAATTATAAGAAAACCTGCAACTGCCGGAATGGAAAACCGAAAAGCATTAGTATTACAAGGTCATCTTGATATGGTGCATCAAAAAAATAACGATACCAATTTCGATTTCTTAACACAAGGAATTGATATGTATGTCGATGGAGATTGGGTTCGTGCTAGAGGAACAACTCTTGGCGCAGATAATGGACTTGGAGTTGCAATGATAATGGCAATTTTAGAAAGTAAAGATATAAGACATCCAGCCATTGAAGCACTTTTTACTATAGATGAAGAAACAGGAATGACTGGAGCTTTAAACTTAAAAGGAGGAATTTTAAAAGGAGAAATTCTTTTAAATATGGATACCGAGGAAGATGACGAAATTGATATTGGTTGCGCTGGTGGAATTGACGTTACAGCCAACAGAAGCTACAATCAAGAGGAAACTCCAGAAAGTTCTGTAGGTTATACTATTACGGTTAAAGGTTTAAATGGCGGACATTCTGGTATGGATATTCACAAAGGTTTGGGTAACGCTAACAAAATTATGAATCGATTATTGTTTGACGGATTTGAAAATTTTGGACTTCAAATAAATGAAATTTCTGGTGGAAGTTTACGTAATGCCATTCCAAGAGAAAGTGTAGCCAAAGTTATAGTAGCAACTATGTATGACGAAGCTTTTGTATTTGATATGCAAGAAATTATTAACGATATTAAAACCGAATTTAAAACAACAGAACCAAACTTAACAATTGAAATAATAAAATCTAATTTGCCAAGTAATGTGATGGATTTGGGAGTTCAAGAAGGTTTGTTACGTTCCATTTATGCAGCACACAATGGCGTTTACAGAATGTCTGCCGATATGGAAGATTTGGTAGAAACTTCTAACAATATTGCAAGAGTAATAGTTAAAGATGGCGAAATTTCTATACAGAATTTAACGCGTTCTTCGGTTGAAACTTCTAAAATGGATTTGGCAAATAGTTTACGATCTGCCTACGAATTGTTTGGTTGCGAAGTAACTTTTGGAGGAAGTTATCCAGGTTGGACACCTAATGTAAAATCGGAAATTTTAGATTTATTAGTAAAAATATATGAAAGACAAAACAACGAAAAACCTAAAGTAGTTGCCTGTCACGCAGGTTTAGAATGTGGAATTCTAGGAACAAATTACCCTAATATGGACATGATTTCGTTTGGACCAACCATTCACGGTGCACATTCACCAGACGAAAGAGCTTCTATAAAATCGTCTCAAAAGTTCTATAAGTATGTTTTAGAGATATTGGAGAATATACCTGAGAGAAAATAGTATTAAGATTTTAAGTATCAAGAATTAAGATAAAACTCGTTTAGAAATAAGCGAGTTTTTTTAAATTGAGAAGTTTATATCTCAACTTCCACCAATAAAAGTTTCAAAAATCCCAACAGCAAGCTCAATCCAAACCAATGCAAGAGTCAAAAGAATCACTATACAAATAATAATTCGATGATTACTTTTTTTTACTTTTTGTATTACAAATTCTATTACCAATCCAGTTCCAAAAAGTAAAATTCCAGCTGCAATAAAATCGAATATCGTCCAATTTACTTCATTGGTAAATTGCAATGCACTAAATGGAATTAGCAATATTAAGCCAACAATAAATAAAATAAGTAATACTTTCTTTGAGTACAACAACGTTTGTGATTTTGTAAAATTCATTTCTTTAATAAAAGTACAATTTATTTCCCACTTTTCATAAACCCAACAATCTCATCAAAGCGATTACTCCAAGGAAAAAAGTATTGCAACATCATAGAAACGTGTTTTTTATTTAAAACTATAGGTTGCACATTGGGTTGAAATTTATGTAACTCTTTTATAAAACGATCATTAGAAACTTGAATACTTTCGTAAGTTTTAGTTCCGCCAGTGTAAATCATAAATGGTGGTGAATTCTTGTCTAAAAAATAAATTGGTGAGGCATTTTTCCAAGTTTCAG
>JAYTPS010000412.1:0-4450 GCA_043747155.1 Flavobacterium sp.
AAAAAAATGAAAATTATAAATTGGTTTAAAGAGAATTATGTTTTAGTTGTTATTTTATTATTTGCAGCATTTTTGCGATTTTACCACGCAGATTTTCAGAGTATTTGGTGTGATGAAATATTGAGTATGAATAATTCTAACCCCAAATTAACCTTAAAAGAGTTGTATGAAAGTGTATTGTTTTGGGAATATTTACCTCATTTGTATTTTTATTTATTAAGATTTGTATTTGAAATTTTTGGATATTCCACCTTAGTAGCAAGATTATTTTCGGGAGTTATTGGAATATTTGGTGTTTATGCGATTTATATTCTAGGAAAAGAAATCTTTAATAAGAGAGTTGGTTTAATTTCAGCATTGTTTTTAAGCGTAAATTATTTTCATATATTTTACTCACAAGAAATTAGACCGTATGGAATGTTATTTTTATTTACTGTCTTGTCATTTTATAGATTGATTATTTTTTTAAAATCAACGACACTTAAAAACGCTATTTATTATGGTTTTTTCACAGGGTTAATAATCCATGCACACTTTTTTGGTTTTATTTCAATATTTGCACAATGTATTATTATTTTGTTTTTTATTTTAAAAACACCATTAGAAGAAAGAAAAAAAGTATTTCAATTTTCATTAATTTCAGGCATTGTTACTTTATTAGTAATTGCACCAGGTTATGCTGCTATAAAAAGGATGATGGAAATAAAATCATTTTGGTTAGCTCCGCCAACCGGAGATGTTTATACCAAAATGATAAGTGAAATATTTGGGAATTCAGAAATGGTTTTATATAGTGTAAATCTAATTTTCATAGCATTTATTATTTCTGTTTTTGTAGAAAAGCAAGGAAACAATAAAAGGTTATTTGACAATAAGTTAATATTTAGCTCAATAATATTATTTATTTGGATGGTTGTTTCCTTAATAATTCCATTACTAAAATCACACCTTGATGTATCTATGATTATAAATCGATACTTTATAAGTATTGTAGCAATTTTGGTCATAGTTTTAGCAATAGGTACAGAATTAATAAAAAGCAATTTAATTAAAACCATAGTAATAATCTATGTTACATTATTTTCTTTAATAGACTTATTTGTTGTCAAAAAATATTACAGTACAGTTACAAAATCGCAATTTAGAGAATTAACTAATCAGATACGAGAAAAAAACACAGAGAAGTCTAAAATTGTAACAATGTGGAGTTGGCTTTTTCCTCACTTTTATCAAGAGGAGTCAGAAATAAAAATAGAAGGAGGAAATCTAGAAGATTATATTAATTTATTGAAGAACGGAAGTGTTAAACCTAATGATTTTTGGTATGCGGATGCTAATTCAAGACCTTTTACTATTTCTCCAGAAGGACAAAGTTATTTAGACCAAAATTATAATCTAGATAAGAAAATAGAACTATATGATGCTTGGGCAAATTATTACACTTTAAAAATCTCTCCTTCAAGTAATATAGTTAAAATTGAAAAAGAGAATAATATAAAGCTAAATCTTAATAAATTTATACCATATATTAATGATGATCGAGGAAATTTAATGATTTTCGAAAACAGTACAGTAAAATCTAATAAATTTTTATTAAGTAAAGGAAACTATGAAATCGCAATTAATGGAAACAGCCTACCTGAAAAACCCATTGACGGCAAGAATGCTCACTTATTAATAAATATTAATGAAAAAAGGATAGGTGAAATTACACTAAGTGAAAATAAAAAGAACCAAGAGAATATAATTAATTTTACTTTAGAATCTAATGAATCAGTCCATTTTCAAATAACCTTTGATAATGATTTATCAAAAGGAGAACAGGATAGAAACGTAATTATTTACTCTATAACCATTGCAAAAAAATAGAACCAACAAATGTTATTTGGTTATAATTTTTATTAACAGAAATTAGTTTTTAGTCTTTAATAATTTTTTTAGTGATGGTATTGTTATCTTTTGTTACAATTCTAATTAAATAAGTTCCTTTTTGTATTATTTTGTTTAAATCGACAGTAACAGTATTGTTTTCATTTTTAAAATGTGGCTCAAATATTTTTCTTCCAAGTAAATCATAAATTTCCACTTTATTGATTGGTTTTGTTGACTTAAAATTGATTTCATTTTGAAAAGGATTAGGAAACAAATCAACACCTATATTGTTTGATTCATAATTATTTGTTCCTAATGCTCCAGGAGTAATTTTTATTAAAATTCCACCTTCATAAACTATTTCAAAAGGAAAATTAGGAGAAGCATATTTATATTTGCTGTATCCTGCTATAAGTAAGTCTCCATTATTAAGTTTTAAAACTATTTTGGCAGTATCTTGAAAATAAAATTGATCTAATGTGGGCGAATCATAAGAATATGTTCCGTTAATATGAAAGTTAGTATCTGGTAAACCACTAAAGAGTTTTTTGGAAACATAAAATTTATCCGTACTATTATAATAAGCACTTCTTTCGCAAGTATAAATACCATCGTCATATAAGTTAAATGATTCAACTTGGCCTAGACTTGTAAAAGTAGTTGTATTAAATAGTACTTGATCAGTAGTTAAATCTATTCCAAACAAATTCCCTGCAGTTGCCAAACTGGCTGGGACATGTGTGAAATTACCATATATTTTATTATCTTTTATAGAAATTTTTTTCATAGAACCTGAACCCACTTGACCAAAAACAATTTGTTTATAACCATTGATTCCATAACTTAAATCAACAACACCATTTAAATCAATTTTTATTAAATTTAAATTAGAACCAGAAAAGCAAACTAGTAAATATTCATTATTATATTCAACAATTAACCCATTGGCATCAACAAATGTACTACCGCTACTAGATAATAAGACTTTGTAACCATTTGGATAAAAACCAGAAATTAAATTACCGCTAACAGGATCAATTTTAAAAACAATTAAATTTCTATTATTTTGATTTTGGTTAGCAAAAGTATTTATACCAGAACAAAGTAGATTCCCATCATTCGTTAAAATTAAGTCAGTTACATTTTGACCTGTAAGACCAAAATCGATAGCTTTTATTCCATTTATCCCAAAATTTAAATCTGGGTTTCCATCTAAATCCATTTTAGCAATAAAGAAATTATTGTTGCTGTTATAGGATAGACTGCCAAAAAAATAGATGTTATTATTAATTAATTTAAAACTATTGGTAACAATATTATAATTTGACGCTGAAAGGTTAAAGTCATGGATGCTCGTTGTTCCAAATTCATCTATTTTCATCAAACCATTTCCGCTCAAAAAATAGGCAGTATTGTCAACCATGAATCCTTTCGATACGCTTCTATATTCGCCAAGTTGTAGAGCACCATTATTTCCAAAACTTTGGTCAAGAACATAAGTTTGTGCACACAAAACGAAATTAAATAATGTAAAAAAACAAAGAAATAATTTTTTCATATATTAAAGATAATATTTTTTGGAATACAACACCTATAAATAAAATAAAAAATTAAATTTGCAAAAATTAAAATTTCATAAAATGAAAGCAAAATATTTTATTTTAGCAGTTCTATTATCTGCTTTTATTACATCTTGTAAAAACAAAGAAACTAAAGAAGCGTCTGAAACCAAAACAGAAAAACCAGCCGTTAAAGAAAATTTCAATGTTGAAATGGAAATAACTGCGCAAACAGCTGATGATTTTACAGTTTATTATTCTGAAGATAATACCAATCAATTTAGTGGTGAAAAAGCAATTTGGTGTGGTGTAAAAGGTGGTTTGACACCCGAAAAAGTTGTGTTTGATTTGCCAGAAGGTGCTATACCTACAAATATTCGATTAGATTTTGGTATTAAAAAAGACCATAAAGATGTAATTGTACAAAATATAAAACTTGCCTTTTTTGATAGAGTTTTTAATATAAAAGGTTCTGATTTGTTAAATTATTTTATTGTAAATGATGAAATACAAACAACTATTGATGCTGCAAAAGGAACAATTACCCTAAAAGTAGATCCTACAAAAAATGACGGAACTTATTATTATCCGAGACAAGAATTGATAGATGAGATTGCTAAAATGACAAAATAGAACTATTAATATTTTGTAAAGCCATAGGTTATTCATAATTTATGGCTTTTTTAATTTTCTGTAACTACAAGATTCTTATAATGCAAAAAAAAATCCTAGACTTACTACAAAAAAAGAAAACAAAGGATTTTTTAATCTATGGCTTTGGACAAGCTATAAATATAATTAGCCCATTATTAATAACTCCTTATCTAATATATACCTGTGGCCTTGAGAATTTAGGAATCATAGCTCTTGGTCAATCTTTTGCTTTTATATTGATTGTTCTTGTTGATTATAGTTCTTATATTATAGGAGTAAAAGATGTTTCAATAAATAGAGACTTTCCAGATATTCTAGAAAATGTTTTTAATACTATTTATGCAGCAAAACTTTTCTTGCTAACA
>JAYTPS010000413.1:0-8478 GCA_043747155.1 Flavobacterium sp.
ATAGTGCAATTATTAAAATTACCTAACTTAATTGCACATTTTACAGAGCATCACGACCACGAAGATGAACACAATATTTCATTTATTGATTTTGTAAAAAGTCATTACAATGACAATCACAAACATTCTGATACCGACAAACACGATGATCATCAAAACTTACCTTTCAAAACAATCAATACAAATGCGAATACGGTTATTGTTTTTGAAAACCAACCAACAATTTCGTTCAGAAGACCAATCAGTATTGCTATAAATAATACTGTTCCGTACCAAAGAGAATTTTACACTTCCAATGTTTTTGCCTGCATTTGGCTTCCGCCTAAATTGTGTTAATGATTTTTTTATAATAGTTAATAAGTAATTTTTATTGTATTGCTCATTAACTATTAAAATGCTTTTTGCTATTCAATTTTTAGCAAATGGTACTTTTATCAATATCACTAATTCAAAAATTATGCTGAATAAAATCATAGAATTCTCTATAAAAAACAAACTCATCGTTGGGTTGTTTATTATTGCGCTTATCGGTTATGGTAGCTATCAATTTACCAAATTACCTATTGACGCAGTTCCTGATATTACAGACAACCAAGTTCAAGTAATCACTTCTGCACCATCATTGGGCGCAACCGATATTGAACGATTGATAACTTTTCCAATCGAACAAGCCAATAGCAATATCCCAGGACTAAAAGAAATTCGTAGTTTCTCACGTTTTGGTTTATCAGTAGTAACCATTGTTTTTGATGATGCAACTGATGTATATTGGGCAAGACAACAAGTAACCGAAAGATTAAGTGCGGTTAAAGACCAAATTCCAAACGGAATTGGCGACCCATTTCTTGCACCAGTAACAACAGGTTTAGGCGAAATTTATCAATATGCGGTAAGAGCAAAAGCAGGATACGAAAAAAAATATGATGCCATCGAACTACGAACCATACAGGATTGGATTGTACGCCGTCAATTATTAGGTGTTGAAGGAGTTGCAGAAGTCAGCAGTTTTGGTGGTAAACTAAAACAATTTGAAATTGCTATCGACCCAAATAAATTACAATCTTATAATATTACTATTGCAGATGTTTTTACCGCTTTAGAAAAAAACAATCAAAATACTGGTGGTGCGTACATCGAAAAAGGTCCGACAGTTTTATACATTAGAAGTGAAGGATTAATAAATACAATCGAAAACATAAAAGACATTTCTATTAAAAACACCAATAGCGGAAGTCCTTTATTTATTCGTGATGTTGCCGATGTTCGCATTGGAAGTGCTATTCGTTACGGAGCAATGACCTACAACGGAAAAGGCGAAGTTTCGGGTGCGGTGGTAATGATGCTAAAAGGTGCAAATAGTAATATTGTTATCAAAAATATCAAAGAAAGAATTGCACAAATCCAAAAAACATTACCCGAAGGAGTGATTGTAGAACCATTTTTAGACCGAACCAAAATGGTCAACAATTCTATTTCTACCGTTGGTAAAAACCTTTTGGAAGGTGCTATAATTGTACTTTTAGTATTAATTTTCTTTCTAGGAAATATAAGAGCAGGTTTAATTGTAGCTTCCGTTATACCATTAGCGATGTTATTCGCTGTAATACTAATGAACATATTTGGTGTAAGCGGAAATTTAATGAGTTTAGGCGCATTAGATTTTGGTTTAATCGTAGACGGTGCAGTAATTATTGTCGAGGCGTGTTTGTTTAGTTTGCACAGTCGAAAGCAAGGAGAAATTACACAAAACGAAATGGACAAAACCGTTTTAGAAACATCGGTAAGAATGCGAAACGTTGCCGTTTTTGGAGAGTTGATTATCTTGATTGTTTACATTCCAATTTTCACATTACGAGGTATTGAAGGCAAAATGTTTTTACCAATGGCACAAACCATCGCTTTTGCTTTGTTTGGCGCATTCGTTTTGTCATTGACTTATATTCCTATGATGACGTCTTTATTTCTCAATAAAAAAATATCACACAAACAAAATCTTTCAGACAGAATGATGGCTAGATTAGAAAATTTCTATCAGCCAATTTTAGAAAAAGCATTGGCAATTCCACGAATTATAATCGGAACGACATTAACATTATTTGTTTTGGCAATCATTACACTTTCATTTATGGGTGGCGAATTTATGCCATCATTAGAAGAAGGCGATTTTGCCGTAGAAACGCGAGTTTTGCCAGGAAGTAACTTGCAAACTTCAATGACAGCCATTTCACAAGGTGCAAAAATATTGTTAGCCAAATTTCCTGAAGTAGAAAAAGTAGTTGGTAAAACAGGAAGTAGTGAAGTACCAACCGACCCAATGCCTATTGATGCCAGTGATATGATGGTAATTCTAAAAGACAAATCCGAATGGACATCGGCATCAACTTTCGATGAATTATCAGAAAAAATGGTAAAAGAACTCGAAGCCGTTCCGGGCGTTTCTTATGGTTTTCAATATCCAGTACAAATGCGTTTCAACGAGTTAATGACAGGTGCAAGACAAGATGTAGTGTGTAAAATTTTTGGAGAAAATCTTGATACTTTGGCTTTATACGCTAACAAATTAGGGAAAATTGTAAATACGGTTGAAGGCACATCCGACCTTTATGTAGAAACTGTTACAGGAATGCCTCAAATTGTAATTGACTATAATCGTCCAGCAATTGCACAATACAATTTGAATATCGAAGACATTAACAAAATAGTAAACACTGCATTTGCAGGACAAAGTACAGGATTAATTTATGAAGATGAAAAACGATTTGATTTAGTAGTTCGTTTGGCAGGAGAAAAAAGAAAAGATTTAGCAGACGTTCAAAATCTGTTAATTCCAACGCCAAATGGTTCACAAATTCCATTATCTCAATTAGCAAAAGTTGAAATTACAGAAGGTCCAAATCAAATACAAAGAGAAGATGCCAAACGCAGAATTGTAGTTGGGTTCAATGTTCGTGGTCGTGATGTTCAAAGTATTGTAAAAGAATTGCAAGATAAAGTAACTACAAAAATTAAGTTTCCAGCAGGTTACTATTCTACTTATGGTGGTGCTTTTGAAAATTTAGAACAAGCAAAAAACAGATTGCTAATTGCTGTTCCTATTTCGTTATTATTAATTTTAGTTTTATTGTATTTTGCTTTCAAATCTATAAAGCAAGGGTTATTGATTTATTCTGCAATTCCGCTATCAATGATTGGTGGTATTTTCTTTTTGGCACTTCGAGGAATGCCTTTTAGCATAAGTGCAGGAGTCGGATTTATTGCTTTATTTGGAGTTGCTGTTTTAAACGGTTTGGTATTAATAGCCGAATTCAACCGCATAAAAAAATCAGGCGAAACCGATTTAAAAACAATTGTTTTGCAAGGAACACGAATACGTTTGCGACCAGTTTTAATGACGGCACTTGTAGCATCATTAGGATTTTTACCTATGGCATTAAGCAATGGTTCGGGTGCAGAAGTACAAAAACCATTAGCGACAGTAGTAATTGGTGGACTTATCATTGCTACATTCTTAACTTTATTTGTCTTACCAATTTTATATATAATGTTTGAAAAAAGAATTAAACTAAAACCAAGAAAGATAAAATCAATTACAATAATTATTGTATTAGGGTTGTTTTTTTCTATTCAAAATACGAATGCACAGGAAAAAATCTCTTTAGATAAAGCCATTGAAACCGCTTTGCAAAATAATTTGAAAGTTAAAAACCAAAAACTCAATTCAGACTATTTACAAAAAATGACAAAAACGGGTTATGACATTCCAAATACAGCAATTATTTCCGAATATGGTCAGTTTAACAGTAATCTAAATGATCTAAACATTGGTGTTTCACAAAGCATCAAATTTCCAACGGTTTACAAAAGGCAAAAACAACTTTTAGTAGAACAAGCCAAAACAGGCGAATGGAACGAAGCTTTGCAAAAAAAGGAACTAACCAAGCAAGTTACAACCGTATTTTATGAAATGATTTATCTGAAAGAGAAAGAAAAATTATTGCTAAAAAGTGATAGTATCTACACTGAATTTTTGCGAAAATCAACGCTTCGTTTTGATAAAGGCGAAAGCAATGTTTTAGAAAAAGCCACTGCCGAAAACCAATCAGGACAAATAAAAATCCAATTCCAAGAAATCCAAATCGATTATAAAATTGTGCAATCACAATTCAAAATGTTACTCAATGCTGATAAAGATTTTATTCCTTTTTCAGATAAAATAAAAATAACTTTCGATAAAAATTTAACCAATAATACAACAACAAATCATCCAAGTATTAAATTATTCGAGCAAGAAGTAACCATTAACAAAGCTGAAATTTCATTGGAGAAATCTAAAAAATTACCCGAATTAATTGGTGGTGTGTATTGGCAAACATTCAAAGCAAATACAACTTTTCAAGACAGTTACAATGGCGTTTACGGACAGTTTGGTGTTGCCTTACCATTATTCAATTCGTCTTTAAACAATAAGAAGAAAGCATTAGAAACCAAAACCCAAATGGCTGAAAACAATTTGAATTTTGAAAAACTAAAACTACAAAACCAGTATCAAAATTTGTTGCAAGAATATCAAAAAAACAAAACAACGATTGATTATTACGAAACCAAAGCGTTGAAAAATGTAGATTTAGTAACAAATACTGCTAATAAAAAATTCATTGGTGGCGACATTAATTATTTGGAATGGGTAATGCTCATAAATCAAAATACCGAAATTCAAAGCAATTATATTGAAGCAGTTAAAAAGATAAACAATAATATAATTGAACTCAAATCATTAACCCAATAATCGTAGTAAAATGAATTCAAAAATCTATCAAATATTCATCGAACCATTCAAAGCGTTGCAACACAAAACCTTTGCAAAACTCTATTTGGCACAAACCGTTAGTCTTTTGGGCGATGCGTTCTCTTGGGTTGGGTTGGCGTTGTTAGCCTATCAAATTAACAAAGAAAATTCATCTGTAATTTTGGCAACAGCATTGACATTAAGAGTTACGGCATTCATTATTTTTTCTCCATTTGCAGGAGTTTTGGCAGATAAAGTCGAAAGAAAAAAGATTTTATATGTTACTCATTTTATCCGAATGGCAATTATTTGTTGCCTTCCGTTTATTACTTCCGAATGGCAAATTTATGTATTGGTGTTTTTCCTAAATGTGTTTAATGCGTTTTTTACACCAACATATAGAGCTATAATTCCGCAAGTTATTGAGGGTAAATATTTTCGTGAAGCCGTTGGTTTATCCACAGCAACTTTTCAATTATTGGGTGTTCTAGGCCCAGCATTAGCAGGAATTGTAGCAGTATGGTTAGGTGCAAGACAAATATTTTTTTTAGACGGCATTTCGTTTGTCTTGGCAGGAATTCTAATACTTTCCATTCCGAGTAGAGAACTGCAAAAAGGTGTAACCGAAGAAGCTAAACAATCTCAAAATACGTGGAGTGATGTTATCAAAGGAATTCGACTATTATTTGGAAATAAAATTTTACGATTTGCTTTAGCAATCGAATTTGTATCAGCCATTGCAGGAGCAATGATTTTAGTAAACACCATTAGCCATATTAAAAATAGTTTATTGCTCGATGATAAATTTTACGGTTGGGCAATGGCGATTTTTGGCATTGGTGCAGCAATAGCCGCTTTCCTTTTAGGAAGTTTAGACAAATCCAAAACACGAAGCACTTCTTTAATTAGCGGTGCATTTTTATTAGGTATTTCCGTTTGTATGGTCAATTATGTTGGTTATCCTGTATTATTAGTTTTGTGGCTTTTTGCAGGATTAGGTCAAAGTCTTGCCGAAATGCCATCAGAAACCTTAATAGCTGAAACAATTGCATCAGAAAATCAAGGAAAAGTATATGGTTCACATTTTGCTTTTTCGCATTTGTGGTGGGCAATCGCCTATCCAATTGCGGGATATTTAGGTTCGCAATTTCCAAAATCAGAATTTTTATATGGTGGAATACTAACTTTAGTTTTAGGAACTATTGCCATCATCATTTTTAAACCATCATTTAATTTTCAAAATAAATAATAACTTAATATGAAAAATATATTTATCACAATTACAGCCGTTCTTTTCCTTATTTCTTGTGGAAACAAAAAAGCCAAAGAAGAAACAACCGATACAGCAACTATCGAGAACATTACTACACTTACCGATGCTCAAATAAAAAATGCAAGTATTCAAACAGGAAAAATTGAGCAAAAAGAAATTTCGGCAACATTAAAACTAAACGGAAAAATAGATGTACCACCACAAAATTTAGTTTCTATAAGTGTGCCAATGGGCGGATATTTAAAAAGTACCAAATTGTTAGAGGGAATGTTTGTAACCAAAGGACAAGTTTTGTGCGTTGTCGAAGACCAACAATACATTCAATTACAGGAAGATTACTTATTAGCGAAAGCAAAAATTGGCTACGCCAAAGCAGAATTTGAACGCCAAAAAGAACTCAACCAAAGCAAAGCCAGTAGCGACAAAGTATATCAACAAGCACAAGCCGAATACAATTCATTATCCGTAATGGTACAATCGTATGGCGAAAAACTAAAATTTGCAGGATTAAATCCCAACAATGTATCAGCAAAAAACATTTCAAAAAGCATCAATGTATATTCACCAATAAGCGGTTACATATCTAAAGTCAATGTAAACACAGGAAAATATGTAAACCCAAGCGACATTTTATTTGAAATAGTAAATCCTTCCGACATTCATTTAGCATTAACCATTTTTGAAAAAGACATTAATAAATTAGCAATTGGTCAATCGCTTTTGGCTTACACCAATACCAATCCCGAAAAAAAATATCCTTGCAAAATTATATTAATCGGTAAAGATTTTACAGAAAATAGAAGTACAGAAATGCACTGTCATTTTACAAATTACGACAAAACACTTTTGCCAGGAATGTATATGAATGCCGAAATTGAAGTGAAAAGCCAACAATCAAATGTATTACCTTCAGATGCAATTGTAAGTTACGAAAACAAAAATTATGTTTTTATTGCTAAAGCAAACAAACAATTTGAAATGAAAGAAGTAACCGTTGGAAATTCTGAAAATGAATTTACAGAAATTCTTTCAGACGATTTGAATGAAGCAAGCATAGTAATAAAAGGTGCTTACGCACTTTTAATGAAAATGAAGAATGTGGAGTAATACAAATTTTTAAACCTTTTTAAACATCAAAATAAAAAATGGATTATATAGTTTCCTACAAATCCATTTTTTATTTATTTTTGATAAATCTTTAACCATTTAAAAAACTAAAATTATGGCATCTACATCAGAAACAGGACACGCAAAAAATGTTGCAAATCTTCAAGATTTAATTTCATTCGTAACAGGTTACGGAGCAACCTACAACCCAACCAAAAATGCACTAAAGTTGCCACAACTTACAGTATTAGCTACAACTTCTCAAACAAGTTTAGCCGATGTTATTACCAAAAACACAGCTTACAATAATAAAGTAAACGAAAGAGTAAACGCGTTCAGCGGTTTAAAAATTCTTTCAACTCGGTAGTCAATGCGCTTGAAACAACCGATGCAACAGTACAAGTTATAAAAGATGCAAAAGGTTTTAATCGCAAGTTACAAGGCAAAAGAGCATTAACAACCAGTACGCCTATCGACCCAAATACACCAGCACCAGCAACCATTTCTACAAGTCAGCAATCGTATGACCAGCAAATACAACATTTATCAGGTCTAACATCTGTGTTAATATCAGAACCAAGTTATGCACCAAACGAAACCGAATTAGCAACTGCAACGCTAACAGCATTGCAATCTAATTTAACTGCCAAAAATAACGAAGTAGCAACGGCATACACCAACATAAGCAATTCAAGAATTGCACGAAACAATACATTATACGGAACAGACACAGGATTAGTTGAAATAGCAACCGAAGTAAAAAAATACATCAAATCTCTTTTCGGAGCATCAAGCCCAGAATTTGCGCAAGTAAAAGGAATAGAATTCAAGAAAGCGAAAAAATAACATAACCCAAAACAGAAAAGTACCACCCACGTTTAAGAATATGCAAATCGCTAAAAGAAATATACTAAACGCAATAAGATTTATCTTCTTTGCGTTTAGAATTATTTCAACCGCATTTAGAATTATTCATTCCGCAGAAAAAAATATGCCTTCCGCATTTAGAAATATACATTCCGCAGAAAGAATAATGACAACCGCTAAATGATAACAAATAAAAGGGCATCATATAACAGCGGTTTGGCGCAATTGGGGTTTTAGGCAAACTTTAAAGTTGGTTTTGTACTTGATAGTTCGGTCTTAAATTTATTCATTTGGCTAACCAAATCCCCAACTTCTGCAAGCCACGAGACGTTGGCAGTAATTGTCGGAAATGACAATTCCTGAAATAGGTTGACAAAAAATTAAACACTTTTTAGCAACTTATGACACTTACAAAAAAACAACCCTGTCCAAAAAAAGAGTATCA